>JBBTTT010000048.1:0-14360 GCA_038064095.1 Patescibacteria group bacterium
CCATTGCCGCCGGAAATGGTCATCAATCCGCCATCGTTGTTATGATCATCAGAACTGCCGTTTCCGATCCCAAACCCGATAACGTGCCCGAACTCATGCATAAGGATTTTTTTTGGATTCAATAAAGAACCGGATCCAAAACAAAAAGAATCATTAAAATTTTTCAGCAGGATATCCGCCGCGTAAATCTTGCTGTCATAGATGAAATATGTTGCCTGGCCGCACTTTATTATTGAATCGTTTATTTTTATCTCTATATCTTTATCGTTGGAATTGCCGATCGCTAAAATCATTCTTCCCGCCAAAACCGCGTTCCATTCATTAAGAACGGACTGCAGATCGGCGAACAAACCGGTGGAATCATAAACCGTAACAACTGATTTATCCCACCTTGTCGCTTTTCCGCCCTGCAAATCGCTGTTATACTTTTTCACTAACTTTAAGTCTTCATCTTGTGAAGAATCCAAAGTTATTGTCGTTGTGGTTGACGGCCCGGCAATGCCAGCCGGATTTATCCTGTTATCTCCGCAACCGGAAGCGCCAAAAACAACAAAAGGCAAGAAAAAAAACAGCACAATCATTCTTTTTATTCTTTCCATTTCCGCCACCTCCTATATATAAAGTTGTTAAAATGTTAAAGTGCCTTAAATTAAATTTGTTTTAATTATACATCAAATTTTGATTTTGTCAAATTTTTTTATGCATGTCTGTCAACGCTGTTAAACAATGTCAGTTTTTCTTTCACTTTTTCTTCCACGGCTTTCATCGCTTCCGGAAATAATTTATAAGGCGTGGTCTCTTCCGGTTTTTGAGCGAGGGTTTGGCGCAAAGCCGCGCTAAAAGCCATTCTTATTTCCGTATTAATGTGGATGTTGCTGATGCCGGCTTTAATCGCTTCTTTTATCTGATTATCGGGGATGCCGGAGCCGCCGTGAAGAACCAAAACGATTTCCGGCAATGCTTCGTGAATTTGTCTGATCCGTTCAATATCCAATTCCGGCTCGTTGGCGGCAATGCCGTGAATGTTTCCCACTACCGGCGCCAGACGGTCTATGCCGGTTTCTTTGACGAATTTCACGGCTTCTTCCGGTTTTGTCAGGTCTTCCGGTTTTATTTCCACGATTTCTTTCTGAATTTTTGATTCGCCTCTTAAAAAACCCAATTCGCCTTCTACGGAAATATCTTCATTTTTAGATTTGGCGTATTCCACCGTTTCTTTCGTCCCTTTGATATTCTCTCCAAATGGTTTGGCCGAAAGATCAATATGGATTGATTCGTAGCCGGCATCCGCGGCTTCTTTCGCCGAAGCGACGGTTTTGCAATGATCCGCGTTCAAAAAAATCGGCAGGCCGGTTTCTTCGCGAAACGCTTTTATCAGATAAACCGCCTGCCTCAAGCCGATAAAGCCGCGCTCCCCTTCGGAGGTGCCGATCTGGACCGGAGCCCTGACGGATTGAGCCGCGTTTAAAATGGCGCGCAATTGCTCCAGATTGGAGATATTGAAATGCCCCAAAGCCCAACCTTCTTTCACCGCTTTTTTTAAAAACTCTTTCAAACCCATATTCATATTATAAACGATGTAAGATGAAAAACAAAAAACATTACCGGCGCGTGTTGACCTTTAATTTAAAAAATGGCAATATATTTTAGTTCTTTAAAATACAATCAAAATATAATCAGGAGGCAAAAATGCTGAAGTTTTCAGGGCATGATTTCACGAAGAAAGACCTGAAAGAGACCTTGGAATTAATCGCCGGAACTTTGGTGGAAGAAATGAGCCCGGTAAAATGCTCCACGATAAGACTGTTGGATTCCGAAGGTAAAAATTTAATTTTAAGCGCAGTTTGCGGCTCGGAAGAAGAAGGAAGAGAAAAAATTATTCCCTTGGAAAATACCTACGCCGGCGAGGCGCTTAA
Organism: Patescibacteria group bacterium; assembly: GCA_038064095.1. Classification (GTDB taxonomy): domain Bacteria; phylum Patescibacteriota; class Minisyncoccia; order JACROR01; family JACROR01; genus JACPLO01. Next base: position 1,917 of record JBBTTT010000048.1, read on the forward strand.
GAAAAAAGAAATAATTTACGTCGGAGACATAAAAAAGGCGAGGAATTATAAAATGTCGGTTCCGGCTAAAAATTTTACTTCGCTTTTGTCGGTGCCGATATTTTTTAAGTCAGAATCCCTGGGAATAGCCCAGCTTTATACGGTTGAAAAATATAATTTTAATGAAAAAGAAAAGAGGCACGCCGAACTTTTGGCTCATTTCGCCGGAATCGTCATTAACAGCGAACAGATGAGAATTGAAAATCTTAAGGCGATGTTTGAAATTTCCAACGCCATTTCTTCTTCAAAATCATTTGAAGAGATAATCGCCAGCCTGCTGATGAAGACCGCGGAATTGATTTCGGTGGAAAGAAGCGCTTTATATTTAGTTGAAAAAACAAAAGCGGTCTTAAAATTCGGCTACCCCCGGGAAAAACACGGCCTGGGTTATGAAGTAGAAATTGAAAATAATCCGGTTTTGGAAAAAATCTTAAGAGATCAAAAGATTTTAAATATTGAATCTCCCGCTGATAATCCGCTTACTTCCTATATGAAAGAATTGGCAAAAGATATAGGGATAAACGCGGTTTTATTTATTCCGCTGATTATAGACGAGGAAGTCAGGGGGGTGGCGGTTTTTGATGCTATCGGAGAAAAAAAATATTTCAGCGAAGAAGACGTTTTTTTCGCCTCGGCGGTGGTTAATTTAGCGGCCGTAACAATCGCCAGAAAAGAAGATTTGGAAGAAGAATCCTCTTTAAAGACTCTCGGCAGAGCTTCGGCGGAGATTTGTCATACGATTAGAAATCCTCTGACGGCAATCGGAGGATTTACGGAAAGAATAAGAAAAAAGGCCTGGGATTTTCAAATACAGGATTATTGCGAAAGAATCAACAAAGAGGTTGTTCGGTTAGAAAACACTTTGACCGACGTTCTAAGATTTGTCCACCAAAAAGAACCGGAATTGAATTTAAACAATATCGTTAATATTTTAGAAGAAACGGTTTATTTGGAAAAAGTTGACAATAAAATAAAAATAACTCTTGAAGCCGAAAAAGATCTCCCTCAAATAAAGTTTGATAAAAATCAGCTGAAATCGGCGCTTCTTGATTTAATCAGAAACGCCAAAGAAGCGATCGGAAAGAATGAAGGAGAAATTATTCTGAAATGCCATAAAAAGGGAAAGTTTGTTTGCATTGAAATTTCAAATTCCGGTTCGCAGATACCGGCCGATATTATTGACAATATATTTAATCCGTTTTTTACCACCAAATCCAACGGGACGGGCTTGGGATTGGCCAATGTCGCTTCAGTGGTCAAAAAACACGGAGGCAAGATTGAAGTAAAAAGCGAAAAAAACAGAACTACATTCAGCATGAAATTTCCGATTTAATTTAATATTCCCTATACTTTTAACAAAGCGTAGGGAATTTTGTTTTTTATTTTATTAAATTTTCTCCGGTTTATAGTAAGAAGGGGCTTTTTTGAGATACTGTTCCAGTTGGGAACGCGAAAGAAGTCCGGCTCGCGCGCCGACCTGCTGAACCACGGACATTGAATTAACGGGAGCCCAGCGAAGCGCGTCTTCAACGGATTGGCCGCAAGCCAAAGCAACGACGAAAGTGGAAGAAAACGCGTCGCCCGCTCCGGTTCTCTCGTAAGGCGGCTTAGGGTCCGGATACGGCGGCATAAACCAGGCATTCGCGCCGTCATCGGCGTAAGCGCCCTTGACGCCGTCGGTAATGACGACAATTTTCGGTCCGAGTTCCCGCATTAAGAAAAGAAGTTTTTTTATATCGTTTTCTTCTGTTTGTAAAATTCTCTGCGATTCTTCCTTGTTGCACAAAAAAACATCGCTTCGTTGATAAATCCCTTTTAACGCCGCCGCGCCGATTTTCATCTGAAAAGTTCCGGGCTGGAACGCGACTTTCACCTCCGGATGTTTAAATAAAAATTTTTCAACTTTTTTGTGAAAAGACAGGGAATTTCCGCCGAGAGACGAAAAATAAATCCAGCGGGGGCTGTTAATGTCGGGTAATTCATATTCATACTCTTCATGTTTTATCAAAATCGTCCGGTCATCCTCGTACCATAAAACATAATGATAATTTGTTTTTTGATCTTTATGGATTTTAATGAATCGCGCGGATACTCCTTCTTTTTTTAAAACGCCAAGGCACTCTTTACCGAAATAATCGTCGCCGATATTGGAAACAAGCGCGCTTTTCAAGCCGAGGCGCGCCGCGGCCACGCCGGCATTCGCGCTGTTCCCCACCGCCGGCACGACGATCACATCTTCATAAGGAATCTTGTCCGCGAATTTCAGGCAAATCTCCCTTATTCCCTTATCAATATCAATATGCGCCGCCGCTCCCAAACGGATAAAAGCGTCGGTTGCCGTATCGCCGATCGCGATAAAATCAAACTCGCGTTTAAAATCAAACATTTTTATTTTCTTTTTATCGCCTTCTTTGCCGCCGCGACGATATGTTCGGGCGCCATACCAAAATGTTTAATAAGCTCCTGTGGCTCGCCGGATTCGCCGAAGCGATTGGCAACGCCGACAAATTCAATCGGAACCGGATAATTGCGGGTAATGATTTCTGCCACGGCTGAGCCCATTCCACCGTTTATCTGATGTTCTTCCGCGGTCACCAAAGCTCCGGCGTCTTTGGCGGCTTGAATTATTGTTTTTTCATCCATCGGCTTTACGGTATGGTTGTTGATGACCCGAACTTTGATTCCTTCCTTCTCCAGTCCCGCGGCGGCCAAAATGGCATTATGCAAAAGCGGGCCGCAGGCAATTATCGCGACATCGGGTTTTTTCCCGGAATTCCAGAAAATTTCAGCTTTTCCCGCTTGAAAAGGCGTTTTCAAAGTCGTAAAAACCGGTGTTTTTTCGCGGGCAAAACGAAGATAAACCGGCCCTTTGAGGCGCGCCGCCGCGATTGTCGCCTTCTCTGCTTCAAGAGCATCGCACGGCACTATAACCGTCATATTCGGAATAACGCGCGTAATGGCGATATCTTCTATCGCCTGATGCGTGGCGCCGTCAGGGCCAACGGAAACTCCCGCGTGCGCTCCGCCGATTTTTACATTTTGATTGTTATAGCAAACAGTCGTTCTTATCTGCTCCCAATTTCTGCCCGGCGAAAACATCGCGTAAGAAGAAATAAACGGCACCTTACCCATGGCCGCCAAGCCGGAGGCGACCGACGCCATGTTCTGCTCGGCGATTCCAAGCTCAATAAAACGGTCTGGAAATTCTTTTTTAAACAGTTCCGATCGGGTTGATTCGGTCAAATCCGCGCAAAGCACCACAATGTTTTTATTTTTCTTTCCGGCTTCAACCAAACCTTCACCATAGCCGTTCCGCGTTGGCGCCTGGCTGATTTTTTTCAAATCAAGAATTTCTTTGACTAATTTTGCTTTTGAATTAATCGGCATAATTAAAAATTATTCGTGTTCGCTTTTAATCCGTCCCCACAATGTCCTTAATTCTTTAATGGCTTCCGGACCTTGCTTGTCTTTCGTGAATTTATCTTCCGGTCCCTTGCCGGGCGGAATACCGTGCCAACGAAAATCGCGCTCCATATATTCAACGCCCTTGCCGGGAATGGTATGAGCGATAATCATGGTCGGTTTTTCAAAAATCGCTTTTGCTTCGTCGCACGCGCCGACAATCGCCTCAAAATTATGACCGTCAATTTCCAAAACATGCCAGCCGAACGATTCAAACTTTTCTTTTAAGGGTTCTAACGGCATCACGTCTTCGGTAAAACCGTCAATCTGGATATTGTTGCGGTCAACAATCGCGGTTAAATTGTGAAGCTGTTCTCGCCCCGCCATCATCGCCGCCTCCCAAACCTGACCGGCATTTAATTCGCCGTCTCCAAGCAAACAATAAAACCATTTCGTTGACTGCTTGCCTTTATCCATTCTCTCGGCCAGCGCCATCCCGACCGCCTGCGAAAGCCCCGAGCCGAGCGGGCCGGAAGTGGTCTCCAGCCCGGGCAGCGCCTCGCGGTGCGGATGCCCTTGAAGGCGCGCGCCGATTTTCCGCAGAGTTTTTAATTCTCCGACCGGAAAATAGCCAGCGTGCGCCATGGCCGCGTACAGGACCGGACAAATATGCCCGTTTGAAAGAATGAGCCGATCGCGATCCGGCCAATCCGGATTTTTAGGATTGTGGTTTAAAATATGAAAATAAAGCGCGGTGAATATGTCAGCCATTCCCAAAGGGCCGGCCGAATGTCCAGAACCGGCTTCCATCAGCGATTCAATGATTGACCGGCGGATTTCGTTGGCCATCTTTTCTAACTCTTTAATTTTATTGTCGTGCAAGTGAGTCATATAATTCTTTCCAGCCAAAAGCTGGTCCGCCCTTGGCGGAAAATATCGCGGACGCCGCGGCGATAAAATTTGCGCCGGCTCTTACGGCTTTGGGCGCGGTATCTTTATTCATCCCGCCGTCAGCTTCTATTATACAGGACGGACAGTTTTTTCGCACCTCTTTTATTTTACGCAAAACTTCTTCGTTAAATTTTTGGCCGGCCAGCCCCGGCTGCACGCCGAGCAACTGGAACAAATCCGCTTTTTTGAAAAAAGGATAAAGCCGCGTCCATGATGTCTCCGAATTGATGGCAATCCCCGCCTCAATGCCGGCTTCGTGGATTTTGTCAATCAAAAAATCAGCGTCTTTGGCCGCTTCCAAATGGAAAATAATTCTTTTTATATTTGGCAAAAACCAGTCCGCCGCGCGCCTTTCAATATCCGCGACCATTAAATGAACTTCAATTAAAAGCGGGGTATCAAAACCCAATAAATCATTAGCGTTATGCCAAATTGTATTTTGAGTAAACGTTCCGTCAGCGACATCCAAATGCAGCCATTTGGCATAAGGTTCAACCATTTTTATTTTTTCCTTTATTTCTTCAAAATTATCCGCGTTTATCGCGGGAATAATGTCAGCCATTTTTAAATTTTAAATATCAATTTTTTTAATTCTTCTTTGATGACGGCCGTCTTCCGAAAACGGCGTTTTTAGCCAAATCTTAACCGCTTCTTTTGCTTCTTCTTCGCTCAAAAAACGCGCGCCCAAAGATAAAACATTGGCGTTGTTGTGCTCGCGGGAAAGTTCAATTATTTTGTACTTGGAGACTAAGTCTCCAAGTAGGCAAATACCGTAAAAAACCGCGGCGCGCACGCCGCGAAAACGGTTGGCAAGCATCGCCTCTCCCTGGCCGGAACCGCCCAAAATAACGGCGCGGTCAATTTCAGGATTTTCTGCCACGGCCTGGGCCGCAAAACGGATAAAATCCGGATAATCATCTTTTTCGTTGTATTCAAAAGCGCCGTGGTCCTTAACTTTGTAATCAAGTTCTTTCAGATAAATTTTGAGTTTTTCTTTTAAATCAAAACCGGCGTGGTCGGCGGCAAGATGAATGATCATTTTACAGAAGCGATTTTAAAGCTTCAATATGTTTTAAAAGCATCGCGCCGTATCCCCATTCGTTGTCATACCAGGAAAAAACTTTCACCAAATCGCGATCCACCACTCGCGTCATCGCCAAATCAACAATCGCGCCAAAGGGCTGTTTTAAAATATCCGAAGAAACGAGCGGCTCTTCGGTTACGGCTAAAATTCCTTGCCAAGCCGGCTCAAGGCTGGCAGCGCGAAAAATATCATTTATTTCTTCCGCCGAAGTTTTTCTTTCCGCCAAAAAAGTAAAATCAGCCAAAGATCCGGAAATCACCGGCACCCTGATTGCTACTCCGTCAAATTTTCCCTTTAACGCGGGAAGAGCCTTAATCACGGCTTCGGCCGCGCCCGTGGAGGAAGGAACGATATTGGCGGCCGCGGCGCGGCCGCGGCGAAAATCTTTTCCCGCCGGACCGTCCACTATTCCTTGAGTCGCGGTATAGCCGTGAACCGTGTTTAAAATCGCTTTTTTAACGCCGGGATTTTTCATCATCACCGCCGCCACCGGCGTCGCGGCGTTGGTGGTGCAAGAACCATTAGACGTAATCAATCCGGTTTCCAAAAAACTTATCCCCACATTGGGTGTCGCGGTTTTAGTCAGGCCATTGTCTTTGGCCGGCGCGGTAATAACCGCTCTTTTGGCGCCAACTTTCAGATGCGCTTCGGCTTTTTCATAAGAATCAAAAACGCCGGTTGATTCCACCGCCACGTCTATTCCCAACTCTTTCCAAGGAAGCCGGCTCGGATCTTTTTCGCTGAAAAATTTGATTTTCCGGCCGTCCACCGCCAAAACTCCGCCCTTGGTTTTAATTTCTTTTTCATAGCGGCCGTAAACAGAATCATATTTTAAAAGATAAGCGATATTTTCCAAACCGCCCAAATCATTGATGGCCGTAATTTCCATATCCGGCGCGCCAAAAGCCTGCCGGAAAAATATCCGGCCGATTCTTCCAAAACCATTGATAGCTATCTTCATAAATTTATATTATATCAAATCTTTTGCATTACCAAGCTGAAAAATCGGAGTCTAATCTAAAATCAATTTTTTGAATTTTTCCACGATAAATTCGCTGTTGCCCGCCAAACCGTATTCTTGAGCGAGGTAATACGATGTCCAATCCGCGAGCGTAATTGAAGAAAAAATCTTATGAAGAAAATTTTTTCCTTCAAGATTGATATTTTCAACCGGCATTTTTTTATCGCGCAAAATCGCTTCCATTACCTCCATTCTTTTGGCAATCCGCGGATGATCGCCCGAATCTTTCAAAAAGATGAAATAAAAATTTCGCGAAAGCTCTTTGGTTGATTCTTGAAAATCAAATCCGGCCAGCTCATTATGGTTTAATTCCGGAAAAACATTGCAAAAAGCCGGAATCCGGGCGGTTTCGTTAAATCTTATTTTCCAATTATAAGCCGCGGCTTGATTTTTTTCCGACGAATAAACAAGCGGCGTAAATCCTTTTATTTTTTCAGCCAGCTTTTTTCCTTTTTCTTCAAAATCTTCCGGCTTTAACAGACCGGCCAATTTACCGGATTCTTTCAGCGCGTTTTTTTCGCCGATAATTTTTGCCAAAGCCCGAAAACTGAAACCAAGAGCAAGGCGCGGTTCAATCCCCGTGTCCGGAAGCTGAATATAAGGAATGCCGTCCGCTTTGGCTTGTTCCAATAATTTCCCGCCGAGAGAAATCGCCGCCGTCGCCAATCTTTTTTCTTTAGCCGCTTGATAAGCGCCAAGGACTTCTTCGGTGTCCCCCGAATAAGAACTTAAAACAATTAAACTTTTTTCCAAAATGCCATCCGCTAAAACAGGCAAACCGTAATTTTTATGGACAATAACATCAAGGCGAGAATTATAACCGCGCAATAAATCTCCGGCTAAACCGGACCCGCCCATCCCGACAACCGCGAAACGTTTCGCCTTTTTTAAGGCGTCTTCATTTTCAATCACCGGCTCGTAATCAAACTGTTCGGGAAAATTTATAATCGCCTCGCGCATAAAATTACAACGAATTTTTATTCATCAAAAAAATCGCTCAACCTCTTCTAATGTAATAATTCTTAGAAACTAAAAACCTGCTGCCAATAAGAAACGCAGTTAATTTTTCGTAATCAAAAGACAATAAATTGATCGACTCAAGCTCTTTTAAACGATGAAAAAAATTACTGCCATCAATGAGTATAAAAATCCTTTCTTTGCCCATCTGGGTATTTTAGCATAAACAAAACCCCGCACCTACTAAAGTAAGCGCGGGGGAGGTTAACTATTTTTAACATAGCAAATACAAAAATAATCGTCAAGAGCAATAAAATTTATTTTATCTTAATTCATCTTCTATGTCTTTAATTTCTTTTTTAACAAATTCTTCGGCGTCGTCTAAATCTTTTTTGAACCGTTTAACGATTTTTTCCTCTTCTTCGGTAAGCTGCCGTTTTGTTCTGGTTTTTTCAAGCGCTTTGATTTGTTCTCTAATATCTTCCTTCAGTAAATCAAACGCCTTATGAAGAGCGGATTCCGCTTCGCGCACTTCTTTTCTCAAATTCTTTAATTTTTTTCTAAACGAAGCAAATTTATGCCAGCCGTACCAGATGATAAAGAGAAGAATAAATATCAGCGCGACAAGCGGCACCGCAACGGCAAGCAAGTTTATTGCCCAGGAACCTATTTGTAAAATCTTTGGTTTCGCCACCGCAATAGTTATTTTCTCGCTCGGCAAACTTTTTGCGCCCTTATTATCAATCACTTGAACTTGAATATCATATACTCCGCTTTTTAATTTTTTGGATAAAATAAAGGTAAAATCGCCGATTATGTTGCTTCTAGCTCTCTGCTCCAATACTTTTTTACCTTCCTGCAACAAAAATAAATCCACATCGGAATCCGGATATGTTTTTCCCCCTATTTCCAGCAAATCTCCTTCTGCAATCTTCTCCTGATATCTTATAATTTTAGGAGATTCAAGAGCTAAAATCTCAAATTCTTCCATCGCGGACGCGGCATTTTCCGCTTTATCATATGCCTGCACCACAATAGTATTCTTGCCCGGATTTTGCGGAGGCAACGCGTAAGGATTGGATAAAATAAGATTAGGATCAACTTCAAAGAGATCTCCGCTCCCGATTTTTATTTTATAATGATTAACGCCGGAGAGCTCGTCAGTAGTGTTGAAAGCAACAATCGGGCTTGGATCAATAATTTTTTTACCATGGACAAATTTTATAGAAAAAGGTTCCGGCGGCTGAGTGTCAATCTGAAATCGGAAGTGCGAGATTTCTCCCCAACCTTTTGCGTTGCGAAATTGCGCGTGGAAATACCATACGCCGTCAGCCAAGCCGGGTATCTCTTTTTCACCGATTACCGGAGCATAAACTACGGTAGGAGCGGCGGATGGAATTTTACCGACAAGCAGCCGAACGCCAATAACGCCGGAGGGTATTGACCAAGTAAATTTCGCGTCTTTTTGAGCATACCATTTGTTTGGGTCAGGATGCGTCGGCGAAGAAATTTTAGGCGCGAAAGGCGCGCCGGAAACCGCGGAAGGAGTAGTTGCTTCGGGGACGGTTGGAGCGGCGCCGCCCAAACTAAACTGGGCATTCCCCAAATTTGCTAAAATATTGGTGCCTTTCCCGTCATTGGCTAACACCGAACCGGAAGAAAAATTAAGAAGGGCCGTCCCGGCTGTTTTCACCCTAAAATTTATGGCAATAAGTTTCCCACTGGCGCCCGTGAACCCCGGATTAAGCGCGATGCCTTCAAAATTTATTGTTCCGGTGGAAGAAAATGACGGCTCTTGAACCCATAAACTGAAAATAGAGCCAGTTTTTGAAAGAGAAACAACCTCCAGTTTATCTTGAGGAAACGAAACGACGCCCGATGCGGCATTCATTGCTTGATCCGCGCTTGAAACATACACACTTACCGAAAGAGTGGCGCCAACCGCATGCGATCCCGATGACGGAGAAAAATACAAAGTTGCCGCGCTCGCAACTACAGGCAAGGCAATGAAGAAAACGGCTGCAAAAACAAAAGATATTAAAAATTTTATTTTCTGCGTTTTTCCCATAAAATTTTCTGTATAAAATACGCAACCGCCATTATTATCAGTATAGCAATAATCGCATAATCTTTATACCAAGCGCGCGGTTTTTGCGGCGGTAAAATCGCGATTCTTTCATTACCGCTTTTATCTGTTGCTTTTACTACAATTTCTCTATCTAAATTTTGATTTTGCAAAAGATAGGGACTTTCAGCAACGATGCATTTTCTGTTTCCCTCACATACCTCATAACGGTCAATTCCGAAACCTTTATCTTGGGCGGCAAAAACTAAAAACCATTTACCGTCAAAAATAGCGGGGTCGGCCGCGATTTGCGGCGTGAATTCTTCCGGCGGACTGCGGTCTTCAATTTTTGGAATTACAATTTGAGGAACTAATCCGCCGGCTGGCGGATTGAAAATTAGAAATTGAAAATTAGAAATAGCAAGCGGCGCTTCCGTGCCTTCCCCGTCGTTGCGCAGCGCTTTTACGCCACTGAATTCAATTATGCCTTTGCCTTCTTTTTTGGCTAAAAAGGTGATTGAAAAAATTAGTCCCTGACTGTCATTATATCCGCCGGGGATAATTCCAGAAAACGCAATCTGGCTCTTTAATGCGCTTTTTGGTTTTTCTATCCAGAAATTAATGATTGAGTTGCCGTCATTTATTTTTTTTACTTCCAAAATATCGCTGGGAAATATAATTTTCCCCTCAATCGCGTTAATATCATCGCCGTTCGTATTCAAAAAGAATTCCGCGACAAATTGATCGTCAACACGCCATTCATTAGTTTGAGTATTAAAAAAGAAACTGACAGCAAAAATAGGTTGCGGCATCAAAAATACCGCCAGAAACGAAAGTAATAAAAATTTTATGATAAATTGACGCATAAATTATCCTGTCCAATAAAATGCCATTATTGAAAAATCAACTAAATCAACTTTGCCGTCGCCGTTCAAATCAGCGGTTGCCGGCGGCGATGATCTCTTATACCAATAAGCAGCCACTGAAAAATCAACGAGATTAACCCGTTTGTCGCTATTCATATCGCCTTTCGCGGCCACCTTAGGCAATTCGGCTGCAATGTTTTTCGTGCCAACCGCAAAACCAATCGCTTTGCTAAAAGAGCTGATTGCGCCATCCAGAGCGGCTTTTGATTTGGTGAAATGTTGACCCGTATCAAGTTGGACTGTATCAAAATTGTAAAGGTAAGCGCCATTGGCATCAACAAACGTCTTGCCAAAAAACTCTTCATCGGAATTTACAGCAATCGTAATTTCCGATTTGGGTATTGATTGACCGAAAATCGCAATGTTATCCCCGCGTTTCACTTCGCTTTTATCTACCGCGATAGTCGGGGCAATAAAAATACCGCTGACATTGGTAGTGGCGCCGAAAGTAACGCTGACGGGAAAAGTTAAAAGAGATGAACGAACACCTTTATTATCTTCGCTGTAAACGGAAAAAATATAATTTCCGCCAGTCAGGCCAGAAATACTTATTTGAAAATTCGCGTCAACGCCGGCAATAGCGGTTGCCGCAATCTGCGCATCTTTTAGAAGCGTTACCGCGCTTTTTGGGTAGGCCCGGCCGCTAAAAATCACACTGGTTGAAGGAATAGTCGGAGCATACCCACTGCCTCCGCCGCCACCGCCTCCGCCGCCGCCTCCGCCGCCGGATGAAGCTGAAGTGCAAGCAGAGGTGTTAAAAGTGCAATTAGAGCCGCAAGACAAAGTTCCGCCCGAGAATCCTTGAGTGGAACAAGTTTTGCCGTTTAAATTTGAGCCATCGCAGGATTCATCGCTTTGGATAACTCCATCGCCGCACTGACCGGTAATAATTACCTGTAAATCCACCGAACCGGCATTGATCCAAGAAGTAATAAAAATAATAAGAGAAACAATGACGACAAATATAATGTTCATTCATTTATCTAATGCTAATTTTTATTTTCTTTTTTAAGAACTTCAACCCAAAGAACAGCGCGACAACCGCGATAATAAAGATTAGTAAATACCATAGCGGAAAAGCGTAAAAAGCGACGCTGTCGCTGGTTAAAATATTTCCTTCTCCGTCTTTAATGTTAATTTCCGCTCTATATCTGCCGAGAAGAAAACTGGAAATATTCCATAGAGCGGTTAAATCCCGGGCGCCGGTGGGAAGCACGGTTTGGCCTTCAATCGGAACATTGCCGACTTCTTTTCCGAAGATATTGGTGATTTTTATACCGCCTTTTGGCTCAAAATGAACAGTGCCCGTGTTTTCAAATTTTATTTTAAAATTCACCGGTCCTCCCTGAATAAAGACCGGCCCTTCAAATTTAAGAATTTTTCCTTTTTGAAGAAAATTTCCCGGCACCGTGACATAAATCATCATTCCAAGACGGGTGCCAATTTTCAGCATTCCTGATTCGTCTTTTTCTTTGGCCGTAAAGAAAGCGATACCGAAATGACTGCCGGGTTCAGCGTCCGGAGGCGCTTTTATAGTATATTTAATCTCTTTCGCGTCTCCTTTTTTAAATATAAATTCTTCCGGAATATCAAGCGTTACCCAATCTCGCACTGTCGTCACTCCTTCCGCTCTTTTGACGAACTGGAACATTCCCGTGCCCGCGGTGGGAATAAAATCCTGAATTTCCGCTTCAACTTTTATCGCGCCGTCGCTCGCGTTTTTAAGAGAAATTATTCCGGAAACGGATTCCCCGGGATTCATAGTATGAGAAACTTTTGTCGGCATTATGCCAAGACCCGTGGAGCCGGCGCTGACAAAAGTCGCTGACGCAAAAATCATCGCTCCAATCAAAACAAGCGTCTTTAAATAATTTGCGCTATATTTCATAATTCCTAAATTCTATTTCCTAAATCCTAACTTACGGCGTAACCAAAGTATAAGTCAAACCGCCGTCATAACTTCCAGTTTGCTGGGTCGCCGGCGCGTCAAGATAATACT
>JBBTTT010000049.1:0-1876 GCA_038064095.1 Patescibacteria group bacterium
GGCTATGATTTTTCAGTCGCGCGTTAAAAGCGCCTGGCTATCGCATAGCCAGGCGCTTTTTATCCGAAGATGACATTTCGGAAAACATCGGATAAACTTAAATTAAATGGCATTAAACTTCTTAGAAAGAACGCTGTATTTTTTTATTTTGATTTTCGGAATTTTTATTTTGCCGTGGCCGGCGCTGTTCGGTTTTTTTTCGTATTTAATCGCGCGTTTTCCTTGGGCGTTAGAATTGATTGCCGCCGGCTTTATGCTTGATGTTTTGAGCGGTTCGCCTTTCGGTTTTTTTTCTTTTTTGTTTTTGGCAACTTTGTTGGCGGCGGAATTTTTAAAATTATTTCTTTATGAGCGGGGATTTTACATTATTCTCAGCCGAGGGCTGGCGGCGGTATCCATTTTTTTTATTTTGGAAACGGCATTTTTCGGAATTTTTCAGGGGGCGGCAATTTACAGAAACTTTGAATTTTGGAGAGAATTATTTTTTAGTTATTTAACGGCTTTAATCGCGTTATTTTTAGCGCTGATTTTCCATTGGATTATCGTTTTCGTTATTTCTTATGCGGCAAAGAAAAAAAATCTTTTCTAAAAAAGACATATCTCCGGACGAAATATTTTTAGACGCTAAAAATATGCCGAATTTCAGCCGGGAAAGTTTTGAGGGGGTGATGGAAAAAGCCATTGTTTCCGCCAATGTTTTAATAATGGCGGCGGTTTTCGGGTTAGTTTTGACCGCCATGCTTTTGAGAGTGGGGATTCTTCAGTTCAGCCGAGGTGAAGCGTTTTATCAAAGGGCCAAAGAAAACCGTTTGCATTTGGCGGCGCTTTTCCCGGAAAGAGGGGTAATTTACGACCGGCGCGGCTTGGAATTGGCTTGGAACGACATTTCTTCCGATAAAATTATCCGCGTTTATGCCGATTTACCCGGCTTGTCTCATCTTCTGGGATACACCGGCTTTCTTTCGGAAAAAGAATTGGCTAAAGGAAATTTTGACGGGCAGTTCAAATATGGCCGAACGGGACTGGAAAAAGGATTGGAAGATTTTTTAAAAGGGAAGAAGGGGCGGCGTCTTGTTGAAGTTGATTCTTTGGGCAAAACAGTTTCCGAGAGCGTCCAGCAGGCGCCGGAGAACGGAGCCGATGTCACGCTTAGCATTGACGCCGAAATGCAGTCAAAACTTTTTGAGAAAATTCAAAATACGGCCAAAGACAGAGGGTTTAAAGGAGGGGCGGGAATCGTGATGAATCCTCAAAACGGCGAGATCCTGGCGATGACCAGCTGGCCGGAATACGACCTTAACGCGTTTTCTAAAGGAGAGGAGGAAAAATTATCCATTTTTTTGAATAATAAAGAAAAGCCGCTTTTTTTTAGAGCGGTTTCCGGACTTTATCCGCCCGGTTCCGCCATTAAACCGATTATCGCTTTGGCGGCTTTAAAAGAAGGGGTGATTGACAAGGATCGTTTTATTTTTAGCGCGGGAAGTATTTCCGTGGCTAATCCTTATGATCCCGATAAAAGCTCCGTATTTTACGATTGGAAAGCGCATGGCTGGGTGGATCTTAAAAAAGCGCTGGCGGTTTCATCCAATGTTTATTTTTACACGATCGGCGGCGGCTTTGAAGAAATCGGCGGCCTCGGCGTTTCGCGCCTCAAAAAATATTTTGAAATGTTCGGTCTGGGAAAAAAAACCGGACTTGAATTTTTACCGGAAGAGGCGGGATTCATTCCCGCCCCGGAATGGAAAGAAAAATATTTTTCAGACAAAATTTGGCGCGTGGGAGACACTTATAATTTAAGCATCGGCCAGGGATGGCTTGAAGTTACTCCGCTTCAAATGGCGGTCGCGGCTTCAATTATCAGCCGGAACGGCGAAAA
>JBBTTT010000049.1:1976-9719 GCA_038064095.1 Patescibacteria group bacterium
ATATTGAAGAGGAATATTTTAAAATTGTAAAAGAAGGAATGAAAATGGCCGTGGAAGAAGGAACAGCTCAAGCTCTTTCCGGTTTAGGAATAAAAATAGGGGCTAAAACCGGCACAGCCCAGATCGGGGGCGGCAAAGTAGATTCCTGGCTTGTCGCTTTCGCGCCTTATGATAATCCTCGGCTGGTTTTAACAATAATTTTAGAAGGAGGAAACGCCGACAATTTGGTGGGCGCCCCTTTCGCGGCCAAACAGTTTTTTGAATGGCTGATTTCAAACCGCTTGGAATATTTGGCTGTTGATAACGGGGTTGACTGAAATTTAGGAGTAAGATAGGGTGTTTAAATAAATTTAAACTATGATCGAAAAAAAAGATTATAATAATGTTGAATATTTGAGCAAAGAAGGTTTTGAAAAGCTTAAAGAGGAATTAAGAGTTTTAAGCGATGAACGCCGAAAAAAAATAGCCGAGCGCCTGGAATACGCAAAATCTTTAGGCGATCTTTCCGAAAATGCCGAATATCAGCAGGCGAAAGAAGACCAGTCCGCCAACGAAATACGCATCGCTGAACTGGAAAATATTTTTCAAAGAGTGAAGATTATTCAAAAATCTTCAGGGGGCGTCGTGGAAGTGGGCGCGAGGGTGGTGGCCGAGAAAAGAGAGGAGAAGGCGGACAAAAGGGAGGGTTGTGAATTTTTGATCGTCGGGCCGGAAGAAGCAAACCCCGCGGTTAATAAAATTTCCCATGAATCTCCCATTGGTCGCGCTCTTTTAGGAAAAAAGAAAGGAGAGGAGGCGAATGTTTTTACTCCCAGGGGCGCGGTTTACTATAAAATTTTGGATATTCTTTAATTTTGAATTACGAAATGCCTTTTCGTAATTCAAGACAAGATAATGAGTTTTGAAGAAATTCGCCAAGGGCGTATTAAAAAATTAAACGAATTGAAAAAAACGGGTCGAGAGCCGTTTCCGGCGGAAGTCCCTGAAGTTTTATTTTTGAAAGAAATTCAAAATTCTTTCAATAAATTAAAGGCCGGGAAAAAGACGCTTTGGGCCGTGGGTCGTTTAATGGCGCGCCGCGAACACGGCGGATCGCTTTTTGCCGATCTTTATGATGGGACCGCTAAAATGCAGATTTATCTTAAAAAAGATGAGTTATCGGAAGAGCCGTTTGAAATTTTTAAAAACCAGATTGATATCGGCGATTTTATTTTAGTCGCGGGGAAACCGTTTCTTACCAAAAAAAAAGAAAAAACTCTGGCGGTCAGCGCGTGGAGAATTTTAGGCAAGAGTTTAAGGCCGCTTCCGGAAAAATGGCACGGCCTTCAAGATGCGGAGGAAAGATTTCGCCGCCGTTATCTTGATCTTTTAATGAACAGCGAAACCAGAGAAAGGTTTTTAACGCGGTCAAAGATAATCGGCGAAACGAGGAATTTCTTGGAAGAGAACGGATATTTGGAAGTGGAAACACCGATTCTCCAGCCTTTGGCCGGAGGAGCCGCGGCCGCGCCTTTTAAAACCAGTCATCAGGCGCTGGGCATTGATCTTTTTTTGAGAATCGCACCCGAACTTTATTTAAAAAGGCTTTTAGCGGGAGGGTTCAATAAAGTTTACGAGCTCGGCAAAAATTTCAGGAATGAAGGCATAGACGCGGCGCATAATCCGGAATTTACTATGCTGGAATTTTATGAAGCTTATTCCGACGCGAAAAAACAGCGCGTTTTCACGGAAAAGATGATAAAACATCTTGCTAAAAAAATTCTCAAAAAGAACTATTTGGAATACAATGGAATAAAAATTTATTTTTCCAAAAAATTTTCGGTGATTTCTTATTTTGATCTTTTGAAAAGATACGCTTTAATTTTAAATCCCAAATTGGCTTCCAAAGACGATCTGACGCTGATCGCCAAGCGATTGGGCGTGGAAGTGGCCGATTTTGACGGTAAAGAAAAAATTATGGATAACATTTATAAAAAAATCTGCCGGCCGCGGCTTATTCAGCCGACTTTCATCGTGGATTATCCGGCGGGATTTTCTCCTTTTGCCAAAATAAATCCGAAAAATCCAAAATTCATAGACCGTTTTCAACTGGTAATCGGCGGATTGGAATTGGTTAACGCTTTTTCGGAGCTTAACGATCCTTTGGAACAAAGGGAAAGATTTTTAGAACAGGACAGGAAAAGGAAAGAAGGGGAAGCGGATGTTTCGCCGAGCGACGAAGAATATCTGGAGGCGATGGAATACGGAATGCCGCCGGCCGGCGGCGTGGGCGTCGGCCTTGACCGCTTGATAATGCTTTTTACCGGCGTCCAAAATATCCGGGAAGTGATTTTATTTCCCGTTTTGAGGCCGAAGTAAAAAATCTGAAATATTCAAAAAAGCCCCGCCTTTGGCGGGGCTTTTTTGTTCTCCGGAGTTTTCCACAGATGATATTTGAAAATGATTTAAAGTGGTATATACTATTAGTATAGTGGTAAATTGTGGATAAACCTGTGGATAGTGTGGATAACTCAAATTTATGTTAATAGGTGAATTTTTACATATTATAGACGCTAAAAAGCGGGTTTCTTTACCGGCAAAATTCAGAAAAGAAATCGGCAAAGGAGCGGTGATTACCAGAGGACTGGATAAGTGCCTTTTCGTTTATCCGGTTTCCGAATGGAAAAATTTTGCCGAGCGGCTAAGCGCTTTGCCGATGGGGCAGAAAGACAAAGGGGATTTCGTGCGGATTTTTTTGGCCGGCGCCTCGGAAGTGGAAAGCGACAAGTTGGGACGGATTTTAATTCCGGATCATTTGAAAAAATACGCCGAATTGGAAGAGAAAGCGGTAATTTGCGGAATGTACAAACGTTTGGAAATTTGGAATGAAAAAAGATGGGAAAAATACCGCGAGGAAACGGAAAAACAGGCCGACATCTTGGCGGAAAAATTGGGAGAAATGGGAATGTAAAAATGCACATCCCCGTTCTTTTAAAGGAAGTTATAAAATTATTGGACGTTGAAAACGGCAAAGTATTCGTGGACGCCACGGCCGACGGCGGAGGACATTTTCAGGCGATTTTGGAGAAGCTCCCGAAAAACGGAAAAATTATCGGCTTGGATCAGGATGAAGAAATGATCGGCCGCTTGAAAAAAAAATTCAGCGAAGACGCCCGATTGGAATTTGTTTCGGGGAATTTCAGAAATCTCGGCGAGTTATTTAAAAATTATCAGGGAAGAGTGGATGGCATTTTATACGATTTGGGTTTAAGTTCCTGGCAGTTGGAATTTTCCGGAAGAGGATTTTCTTTTCTTCGGGACGAGCCGCTTTTGATGACTTATCAAGCCGAGCCCGAACCGGCCGATCTGACCGCGGAAAAAATTATCAATGATTGGAATAAAACGGAGCTTGAAAATTTAATCAAAGAATATGGCGAGGAAAGATTCGCGGGGCGAATAACTAAGGCGATTATTGAGGCGAGAAAAAAGAAAAGGATTAGGAAGACCGGAGAATTGGTTGAAATCATAAAATTCGCCGTGCCGGGAAATTATGAAAAAGGGCGGCTTCATTCCGCCACCCGCGTTTTTCAAGCCTTGCGCGTCGCGGTCAACGATGAGCTCGGCGCTTTAAGCGAAGGATTAGCCGGCGGGTGGAAACTTTTAAAAGATGACGGGCGAATGGCGGTGATTTCGTTTCATTCGCTTGAGGATCGCGTTGTTAAAAATTTTTTCAGAAATAAAAAGCAGAAAGGAGAGGCGGAAATACTGGCCAAAAAACCGATCAGGCCTTCTCCGGAAGAAATCAGGGCTAATTTTCGTTCGCGTTCCGCGAAATTAAGAGCCATTAAAAAAATAGAGGACCATAATAATGACGCATTTTATTAAAATGAAGATGGAAAATGACGACAGAATTTATGTCTGCGGCATTTTAACGATGCTCGCGGTTTTTCTTTCTTTTTTTTATCTCTATTTGATTGATGCCAGACTTCAGAAGAATTTTTTAAAAAATGAACTTGCCAAAAAATTGGATCTGGTTCGTAATTATCATCAGAAAATGGAGCTTAATTATATCAGCGAGCTGGCTTTAGTCGGCGGAAAGCAAAAAGAATACGGGTTTGTGGAAGCCGGCGAGGTTAAATTTCTCAGCGTTAAAGAAAAAGATTTGGCGCGCGTTTATTTTTCCGTTAATCCTTGATTTCGGTGACGCTTAAGATTATTGCCAAAAGAACCAATTGGGTCTTTTTATTCAGCCTTTTTTTAGGGGGTTTTTTGCTGGTTCGCTTGTTTTTTTTGCAAGTAATCTCGGGCGAATATTATCAGTCTTTGGCTTTGCGCCAGCAGGGTTATTCCGCGGTGCTTGAGCCGCGCCGGGGAAATATTTATTTTCAAAATAAATCGGGAGAATTAATAACCGCGGCCGGCACCAAAGAGGGGTACGATGTTTACGTCAACCCGCGGCTTTTAAACGAAACTAACGCCGATGCCGAAGCGCTTTACGAAAAATTAGGAAGTTTTTTGAAATTAGACCGGGCGTATTTTTTTAATCGTTTAGAGAGAATTAATGATCCTTTTGAAATCGTGGCTAAAAACACAGAAGAAGAAAAAGCGGCTTTGGTTCGCGGTTTAAAAATAGACGGCGTGGGTTTGGCGCCGGCCGAATGGCGTTATTATCCGGCTGGGAAAACCGCTTCCCATGTCGTTGGTTTTTTAGGATACAACGGCGAAAAGCTTGAAGGCCGCTATGGAATAGAACAGTATTTTGAAAAAACGCTTAAAGGCAAAGACGGCTACATTGAAGGAGAAAAATCGGCTCAGGGATTTTTGATTGATTTGGGGAAAAAAATATTCAGTTCGCCTCAAGAAGGGCAGGATGTGGTTTTGACCGTAAACATTGACGTTCAATTATTTTTAGAAGAGATTCTTGAAAAAGCGCGGGAGAAATGGCAGGCTCAAACTGGCGCCGGATTGATCATAGAGCCGCGGACAGGGAAGATTTTAGCGATGGCCAGCTGGCCAGATTTTAACCCCAACAAATACGGCGAAGCGGAAAATCTGGGCGTTTTTGTCAATCCGCTGGTGGAAAGAATTTATGAATTCGGTTCGGTTTTTAAACCTTTAACCATGGCGGCGGCTTTGGATAAAGGAGCGATAACGCCGGAAACCAAATATTATGACCGCGGTTATTTAGTCTTGGACAATCGGCGCATTGAAAATTATGACGGTAAGGGCCGGGGAAAAGTTGACATGCAGAAAGTTTTAGAGGAGTCTTTGAATACCGGCGCGGTTTTCGCGATGCAAAAACTCGGCAAAGAAAATTTTTACGATTATATGGTGAAATACGGTTTTGATTCCAAAACGGATATAGAATTGCCGGCAGAAGTCCTTGGCGATTTGAGCAATTTGGATACGCCGCGCGATATTGAGTACGCGACCGCTTCTTACGGCCAGGGAATCGCTGTTTCACCTTTGGCCGCGGCCCGCGCTTTCGGAGCCCTCGCTAACGGAGGCAATTTAATGAGTCCTTATATCGTGGAGCGCGTTCTTAAATCAGACCAGTTTGATTACGCGGCTGAGCCGAAAATACAAAACCGCGCTATCAGCGAAGAAACTTCCGAAACCATAAGCCGAATGTTGGTGAAGGTGGTGGACGACGCTCTTTTGGGCGGGACGCTTAAAAATCCCCGCTATACGATTGCCGCTAAAACCGGAACCGCTTTTATTCCGAAAAAAGACGGCCCGGGTTATTCCGACGAATTCTTGCATTCGTTTTTCGGCTACGCGCCGGGTTTTGACGCGAAATTTTTAATTTTTTTATTTCTTGAAAAACCTCAAGGAGTAAAATACGCTTCCCAATCGTTGGCCGAGCCGTTTATGGAAATAATGAATTTTTTGTTCAATTATTATGAAGTGCCGCCGGATAGATGAGATTATATGAAAAATATTTTTAAGAAAATTATAGTCGCCATTCTTCAGTTTGAAGCCCGACTGATTCTTCGCAAATACAAGCCGAAGATAATCGGCATTACCGGCAGCGTGGGAAAAACTTCCGCCAAAGAAGCGATTGCCGCGGTGTTTAGCCGTTCTTACAGAACGAGAAAAAGCATTAAGAGCTACAATAGCGAGCTGGGCGTGCCGTTGGCGATTTTAGGAAAAGAAACCGCTTGGTCGTCTGTTTTGGGATGGCTGTTCATTATTTTGCACGGATTATGGCAGATTATTTTTAATGACAAAACCTATCCTGAAATTTTGATTTTGGAAATGGGCGCGGATCGGCCCGGTGACCTCTCTTGTTTGACGGACTGGGCGCGGCCTGATCTGGCGGTGGTAACGGCGATCGGCGAAGTGCCGGCGCATATTGAATTTTTTTCCGGTCCGGAGACGTTGGCTCGCGAAAAAGCCGAAATCCTCCGTTATTTAGGCGTTAACGATTGGGCGGCGCTTAATTTTGACGATGCCGTTGTTTTTAATATGAAAGAAAAAACCAAATGCAAAATAATTACTTTCGGTTTCGGCGAAGGAGCCGATCTTTGGGCTTCCAATTACCAGATTATTTATCAAAAAGATGAAAATGGAAAAGAAATTCCTTTTGGGATTTCTTTTAAGATTGATTATAAGGGGGCGACGGTGCCGGTAAGATTACCCAATACTTTCGGCCGGCAGCAAGTCTACGCCGCTTTGGCGGCGGCGGCCGCCGGCGTCAGCTGGAATTTTAATTTGATAGAAATATCCGAGGCGTTATTTAAATATAATTCGCCGCCGGGACGGCTGAAACTTCTGGAGGGAGTAAAAAAAAGCCGGATTTTAGATGATACTTACAATTCTTCTCCGCAAGCTCTTTATGCCGCTTTGGATACTTTGCGGGATATTTCGGCCAAGAGAAAAATCGCGGTTTTGGGCGATATGCTTGAACTCGGCAAATACGCCATTGAAGCGCATCGGGAAGCCGGCAAACGGCTTAAGAACATCGCTGATATTCTTTTAACAGTCGGCCCGCGCGCAAAATTCATCGCCGAGGAAGCGCGCGAGTCCGGTTTTAATAAAGAAAATATCCATTGTTTTTCTGATTCCCGCGCCGCGGGGAAAAAACTTCAAGATTTGATGGAAGAAGGGGATTTAATTTTGATCAAAGGTTCTCAAGGAATCAGAATGGAGAGAGCGGTGGAAGAAATAATGGCTCACCCAAAGGAGGCGGCGCGCCTTTTAGCGCGCCAAGATTCCATTTGGAAAAATAAAAAATAAAAAATTATTATAATGATATAACATTCTAATGTTCTCAAGAACATTAGAATGTGCCGTGATTAAAATATCTTTATTTATTTTTTTATTTAACTAAAATTTATATATGAAGATGGAAGTGCCGGCGCGCGCTATCGGTTTTTTGTTTTTCAGCCATTGGTAAGAATCTTGCGGATTTCTAATAAATCTTTTGGCCGGTTCGGCTTGAGCGCCGTTTAAGATTGTCGCCGAAACCGCCAGCCATTCTCCTTGGACCGGCGCGCCTTTCGCCGACTCCCATGATTTGAATTTTTCTCCCAAATAATATTTTGGCGAGCCGCCGCCAAAATAATCCAAATTTATTTTATCCAGCCCCGCTTCGTCCGTAAAATCTTTTAATCGTTTTAAATCTTGCCCCCAGTCGTAATTTGAATCAACGATATAACGGTGGCCGTTCATCGGTCCGCCGGCTAACTCATTGTAATAAGAAAGATAATAAGGGAAAGCGATAACCGCTTCAATCAGAATCCATAAAAAGAATATCGTTAA
>JBBTTT010000050.1:0-3608 GCA_038064095.1 Patescibacteria group bacterium
TAAATGGACACCACCGCGTCGCCTTTATCGTATTTTCCGGATAAAAACGTTTTCTTTTTTTCTTTCTCAAAAATCTTTAAAAAGCCGTCATAACGCGCTTCCAATTCGCCGATTGTTTCGCCGTCTTTTAAAAGCAAAGCGAATTCAGCCAAGCTTGAAAGTTCTGTTCCCAATTCCCGCCAGACGAAAATTCCTTCTTTTAATTCTGCCGCGCGCCCGCTGATCTCTTTAGCCCGTTCCTTGTCGTTCCAAAAACCGGGGAGATTCATCTCGCTTTCCAATTTTAAAATCTCTTGATGTTTTCTTTCCAAGTCAAAGACGCTCCGCCAAGCGGCGAAGTTCGCTTTTCAATTCTTCAATTTTTTTCAATAAATCTTCCATTGTTTTTAAAATTTTTAAAAAATAAGAGGCAAATTTTGTTGCCTCTTATAATTATAACATAATTTTGGAGCCGAGGGGGTTTTATTAAAAAATTTTTTGTTCCCTGTCTTCTGGCTTTGGTACCCCTCGGCATTTTTTTAAATTTTGGACCTCTGCCAGAATTAACTTCATTATACATAAACAGTTTTTTTTGTCAAGTTTTTTATTTCGGTTTTTTCATTAAATTTTTCTTCAACTTTTTTAAATCCACCAATTTTTTGGCCAATTCAAATATCTCCTTTTCGTTAACCTGTTTTTTGCCGCAACAGCATTTTCTTTTATTTTTTTTGCACTCGCATCTACACATTTTTCTTTCCTCCTTTCATATATAAATTTTTAATGGGCTAATCTAAAAATTTTTATCTTTGAGCCGGAGGCGAGAGTTGAACTCGCGACCTTTGCTTTACGAAAGCACTGCTCTGCCACTGAGCTACTCCGGCATATCAAACCTATTTCTTATTTTATGCGAAATTCTTAAAAAATCCAACCCTTGACCCGAGAATTGATTTTTAATTTTTAAAATATTAAAGTAAATATTAAAGTAAAATCAGTCCCTTAAAAACAAGGAGCAATTTATGAAAATCCTGATTATCGGTTTAGGCACCATTGGCGAGCCTTTAGCAAGAATTTTTCTTGACCAATCGCAAAAAATCGGCGCGCAAGAAATAATTGTCCATAAAAATACTCCCGATATAAAACATCGCGGCGCTTTACGGCGAATTTGCGAACAAGGCGCGAAACTGGCCGTCTACGAAGACCATATGGATGAATTTAAGAAGGTCTTGCGCCCCTCCGGACTCAAACCCTATTATACTTTTTTAGAAGCGCTGGCAAGAGCAGACGTGGTAATTAACTGCACGAAAGCCGGCATCGGCAACAAAATGAAACTTGAATATTATAAATCATTGGCCGGGGCCGGAGCAAACAAATTATTTATTGCCCAAGGATCGGAAAATGGATTTGGCAAACCTTACGCGCACGGCATTAATGATCAAACTTTAAAACCCAGCCGGGACCAATTTATCCAGATAGTCAGCTGCAACACTCATCAAATTCTGTCTATTCTTCATACTCTGGCTTTAATTTCTCCTCGTAAAATTGAAAAAGCGCGTTTTTGGCTTGGTCGCCGGGCCAGCGATCTTTCCCAAGCTAATTCAACTATTGGTGTGGAAGTCGGCGTTTCCAACGGACGTTACGGCTCTCATCAAGGCAAAGACGCGGCGGGAGTCTTGGCTTCCCTCGGCCTTAAAAATATTGATCTTCACGCGTCCGCGGATAAACTAAACAATCCTTTTATGCACACGATTTATTTCAGTATCACTGCCTCCGTTCCAACCGCTCTCCGTCAAATCAAAAAACAGTTTTACGAAAATCCTTTAACGGCCGTCACCTATCGGCAAAGCAATAATGAAATTTTTAACGAAGGCAGGAGTTGGGGATACTGCGGCCGAATTCTTAATCAAACCGTAGTTTGTCTGCCTTCATTGCAAGTAATTTCCGGCGGACGCGAAATAATAGGCCGATGTTTTACGCCTCAAGACGGAAACGTCATTTTGTCGTCAGTCGCCGCGACCTTATGGTTTGCCGATCCCGTCCGGTATCTAAAAAAGATGCGAGAAATTTTCTATCAGCCGCCGTATCTATTTAAAGAAATTTAAATCATGGAAACGATTCAATCTCTGATAATAAAAAATCTTCACGAAGGCGGAGCAGGAAGCGAAGCCCAGATAACCATTCAATTAAGAAATAGTTTTCCCGGCATAGGCGGAGAATTAAAGACAGAACAAGCGGTCGTCAGCGCTCTCCGGGAGCCATATTCAGCCCCTCCGGACACGGGCGCGAGACTATTTTTGAAACATACTATTTTAAAAAAGCTTGACGATTTTTTTATCCGCACCAATCAATATTTTTTTCAGCATATTACCCGGCCGCTCGGCTCAATTACTCAAAACGAAAAAGAAAAGGAAGGGTATTTGTATGAATGGGTTTACGGCCGGGAAACTTTTTCTTGGGAATATCCTCAAGGCGACGGCCAAAATATAGCCGTCCAATTGGAAGAATGGAGTGCTTTTGTTTCAGCCTTTGACCTGGCGGGTATTGACGTAAATTCAGACATTACCGACCCGGACAACGGACTAATATCTCAAAATATCATCCATCAACTCTACCGAACTAAAGACAATACTCTCAATCTCTGCTGGAAAAGAATTGATTTCGGCAGCAATTCCTTGATAATCCATGAAGAAAAACTCAAATCGTTCTTGGACGATCGCCGCCAAATTCTGATTGATGTCTTAGGATTAGACCGTTACGAACTGATGATCCTTGCCTGCCGTTTTCTCTATCAGAAAATTAACGAAAGAGAACTGGGTCAATTAGATATGTTGGCCCGCGAATACCGAATCTCTTCCTTAAGGCATAAAATTGCCGAACATATAATTATCTAAAAAATTGCAAAAAACTCCGTTTCGTGAACGGAGTTTTTTTAATCCATATGCTTTGCCTTCTTTAGGTTGTAAGACGGTTTTTTGCCGTAAATAATTATGCCGTAATGATTATATTTTTTTCTGTTCGTATCGCTGTCATGCCAACGTTTTTCAAATTCATCATAGGCAAGATATGTGCGCAAGACCGCCGCCGGATCTTCAAAATAGAATTTTTCTTTGTCATAGCCGATCGCGATTACATAATGCCCGTCCCGCCAATCTTTTTCCCAATCAACTTTTTTATTATTTTTATTATTAGCCCAGGCTTGCAGAGGAACAATCACCGGAATATTCTTATTTATGAATTTTTTAATGTCTTTGACGGACATCGCGCCCGATTTGGCCTTCAAGCCGAATTTTCGGGCGACTTTTTTTATTCCTTTTATTGATGTTCCGGCTTTTGCCGTTCCGGCGATTTTCATCACCTGCTTTTCTCCAACATCTATCCCGTAAAAAGCCAAAATAGACTGCATGGCGCTGGCGCCGCAATCATAATCAAAGGTTTGTCTGAATTCCGGGAAAGATATTAATTTCATACAATAATAATAGCATTCCGGCTAAATATTCATAATTTAGAAAAATTTAGTCTTATTTACATATAATCCATACTACCAATTAGATAGCATTGCCAATCAAAAGGAGGAAATAATAATGGCCAAAGATATTATCAATTTCGTTAGAACTTCCGTCTAACCATTAATG
>JBBTTT010000051.1:0-31321 GCA_038064095.1 Patescibacteria group bacterium
CGAAAAAAATCGCCTGCCTTCACGCAAAATTTCGCCAATGATTTTTCTTGCCATAATAAAGACTTATTTTTATAATAAGTCTTTATTTAAAAAATAACTAAAAATTATGTGGATAACTTTTAGAAAAATTCGTAAGCAAGTTTATCTGCCCATAAGGGCAATAACCATTCCGATTACGGCAAAAATAACGCCAATCACCCAAAAACGCATAGTCACTTTATACGGCGGCCATCCCTTAGCTTCAAAATGATGATGAAGAGGCGCCACTAAAAATACTTTTTTGCCGTTTCTTAATTTTTTGGATAAAACCTGAATAATCACCGAACCGGAAGCCAAAACCAGCGGCAGAGCGATAATCGGCAAAACTAAAACCGCGTCCGTCAAAAAAGCCACCGCCGTCAAAACAGCCGTCATCCCCATTATACCGGTCTCGCCCATATAAAAACGCGCGGGCGGAATGTTAAACCATAAAAAAGCCAGAAGCGCGCCGATGATCACGCCGCAAAAAGCCGCTAAATCAATCTGATTTTGAGCGTAAGCGATGCCGGCATACGCGCCAAAAGCGGAAGCTAAAACTCCGCCCGAAAGGCCGTCCAATCCGTCAATCACGCCGCCGCTGAATGCCGCAAGCATCACTAAAATAAAAAGAGGCATTAAAAGCCAGCCAATAAAAACTTCTCCCAAGAAAGGAATAAAAACGCTGTCCATTCCAAGCTTAAAATAAAACCAATACGCTCCTCCCAGAGAAATCAAACCAATCAACAAAAGCCGGCGGGAAAGCCGCATTCCTCCGGAAATAAATTTTCCGCTTCCGTAAATCTGCATTAAATCATCGGCCAAGCCGACAAAAGACGCGGCCATTAAAATAAAAAGAGGCAGCCAGGTTTGCGACCGGCTTAAAAAATTAATTTTTTGAGTAAACTCTCCAGGAAAAACTGCCGCCAAAATCCAAAAAATCATCGCCACGCTAAAAACCACCGACCAAATCAAAACGCCGCCCACGCGCGGCACCTTTTTTGCGTCGTCTTTTTTTAAATTCCGGTAAACTTCCAGCCGGGAACCGTCAAGAGCGTATTCTTTTTTTTCTTTGCGCCACATTCCATATTTATAAAGATAATGCGTTAGAAGCGGCGTTAGAAAAATACCGATAAAAAAAGCCAAAGACGAAAGCCCGAAAATTTTTAGAACATTCAAAACCGTATTGTAATATTCGTAATTCATAGCATATACATAAGTCTCACTTATGGACTGAAAACCATTTTCTCGTTGCCTGATATAATTTTAGCACATCTTCAAATCTTCCTTGTTCCGAAGAACCAAGAACAATTATGCCCACCGGATGATTAATGCCGATATCCGCCACTATCGCCAAATTGCCGCCGGCAATGTCGGTAAAACCGGTTTTTCCGGCCAAAAGCTGGGGAATATCGTAAATCAGCCGATCCGTGTTGGCAAAGCGGTGTTTATTTCCTTCCAAAGATTCAATTTCTAAAAACGGCCGGCGCGTCGCTTCTAAAATCTGGGGATAATTTTCCATTATATATTTTAACAAAATCATCAAATCTTCGGCTGAACCGTAAGCGCCGGCGCCGGTTTTAGAAAAATCAAGGCCGGCCGGATTGAAAAAAACCGTTTTTGTCATTCCAAGAAACGCCGCTTTTTGATTCATTAATTTTATGAACTCGTCCCAGCCGAGATGTTCGGCCAGCGCGTAAGCGGCGTCATTGGAAGAATGAAGAAGCATAATATCGCGCAGATCATCGCGATAAAAATTTTCTCCGGTTAAAAAGCCGTCGTCGCCTTCCGCTGAAATTGCCGGTTTGGAAACGGAAATCACCGCCTCTTTTTCAATATTTTCTTCGGCTAAAAGAGCGGTCATCAGTTTTGCCAGACTGGCCAGCGGCCATTGCAGATCGCTTTCGCGGGAAGCGATAATCCGCCCCAAAAAATCAAAGATAAAATAACTTTGGCTTTCAACGGCGATTCCGGCAAAAGGATCGAAAAATTTAATTTTTGATTCCGCGGCGCCGCCAAGCAGCGCGGACTCTTCCTGAAAATCGCCGGGCAAAGAAATATTCCAGACAAAAACAAGAATCAAAAAACTGAAGATCAGCGGAATTAAAATTTTAATTTTATTCAACATTTTCTTTATTTTCTCTATTGTTTGTTTCCGCGCGCGAAAAATCTTCCAAATTTTTCCGAAACTCGCCGTACTCCGGCAAATCGTCCAGTTTGCTGAGACCCAAAAACCGCAAAAAATCCATTGACGGCTTGTAAATAAAGGTTCTCCGATCTTTTGGACTGATTTCCCTTTCCACCAGTCCGCTAACCAATAAATTCCGCAAAGTGAAAGAAGAGTTAACTCCCCTGATAAAATCAATTTCCGGCCGCGGCAAAGGGCCGGAATAAACGACAATCGCCAAAGTTTCCAAAGCCGCCCTGGTCAGTTTGCCGCTGAATTCTTCTTTCAAAAGTCCTTGAATAAACCCGGAGGCTTCAGAAACGGTGATTAACGCCGCTTCGCCGCCGTTTTGAGCCAATTTCAACCCTCGCTCCGCCAAATTATTCCGTAAAATTGCCAGCGCCTCTTCCACTTCGGCTTCTTTTTTATTCAAAATCTTCGCCAGCCGCGATACTTTCATCGGCTCGCCGTGAACAAACAAAATTGATTCTATGATATTAGGTAAATTCATGATCTTGATATTTCAATATCGCCAAAATGCTCTTTTTGGACCACCGCGACTATTCCTTGTTTTACAAGTTCAAGCATCGCCAAAAAGCTGACCACCAAGCCAATTTTATCTTCAATTCCGGCAAATTCCCGAAAAGAAGTCTTTATCGTTTTTTCCATCCGCCGGCGCAATTCGTCTATCTTATCTTCAAGTTTTATGACTTTTTCAATTATTTTCTCGGGAATTATTTCTTTCGCCGGAAAAGTTTTTATCAAATTTTTAAGAGCCGCGCAAAGCGCGATTGTCTTCAATCCTTTCGGTTCAATAAAACCGATCTTGACTCCCGTGAAAGCCTCCCGTTTATAAGCTATATTTTTACCGTACAAAGAACTGATATGCGATGAAAGCCGCCGCATTTTTTTGTAAAGTTCAAGCCGTTTTTTCAAATCTTCTATTGATTCTTTTTCTTCAGCCGTCAATTCTAAAGACGGAAGCAGCGATTTTGATTTTATCAGAATTAAAGCCGCGGCCGCGACCAAAAAAGAAGCGGCTTGAGCCCGCGGCATCCGGGGAAGTTTTTTAAGATAATCAAGATATTGGCCGGAAACTTCGGCCAAAGAAATCTCATTTACGGAAAGTTTTCGCTCTTCAATCAAATCCAATAAAAGATCAAGCGGCCCTTCAAACTGTTGAATTTTAATTTGATAATTTTCCATTATCAACCGATTATTCCGCTTTCGCTGTCCCAATTTTCGCCGTCTTCAAAAAAGGCATTTCCATCCGGCTCTTTCGGCAGCCCAATTTAATCGCGAATTCGCCGTTTTTAACGACAATTTGCATCTTATCGCCCGCCTTGATTTCTCCCGCCACTATTTTTTCGGACAAAGGATTTAAAATTTTATTTTGAATCAGGCGCTTGAGAGGGCGCGCGCCGTAATGAGGATCATATCCTTGTTTCGCCAAAAGCGCGCCCGCTTCTTTTGAAATTTTCAAAAGAACGTCTTTTTTAACCAGCCGTTCGCGCACCCGGTCAAGCTGAATATCCACAATAGACGCCAAATTATCTTCGCTTAAAGGATCAAAAATAATAATTTCATCCAAGCGGTTTAAAAATTCCGGACGGAATTTTCTTTCCAGCGCTTTTCTGATTTTTTCTTTCAAATCGCCGCTCTTTCGGCCGGTATCTTGAACTTCCGTCTCAAAACCCAAAGTTTCCATTTCCCTGACGAACTCGGAACCGATATTGGAAGTCATTATAATAACGGTATTTTTAAAGTTAACATAGCGGCCTTTGGCGTCGGTCAGCCGGCCGTTATCCAAAATTTGAAGCATTATGTTGAAAACTTCGGAATGGGCTTTTTCAATCTCGTCAAAAAGCACGACTGAATACGGCCGGTGACGGATAAGTTCGGTCAGCTGGCCCCCTTCTTCGTAGCCGACGTAACCCGGAGGCGAACCGATGAATTTTGAAATCGCGTGCCTTTCCATATACTCGGACATATCAATGCGGATAAGCGATTTTTCATCATTGAAAAGAAATTCGGCTAAAGTGCGGGCTAACTCGGTTTTCCCCACGCCAGTCGGACCCAGAAACATAAACGAACCGATCGGCCGGTCTTCCTCGGAAATGCCGGCGCGCGAACGCCTGACCGCGTTGGCGATTTTTTTAAGGGCTTCATCCTGTCCCACCACCCGTTTCCTCAACTCTTCTTCCATCCGCAATAATTTCCGCGATTCCTCTTCTAAAAGCCCTTTAACCGGAATGCCGGTCCAGCGCGAAACTACTTCAGCGATGTCTTCTTCGGTAATGTCTTCTTTCAGAATGCGGCTGGAAGATTGAAGTTTTTTAAGCCGCGCTTCTTCGGCACGAAGTTTTTTGGCCAGTTCTGGTATCCGGCCGTATCGGATTTCCGCCACGCGCGCCAAATCCGCTTTGCGTTCGGCGTTTTCCGCCTCCAAGCGCAATTCATCCAAATCTTTTTTATGCTGACGGATAAAACCGATGGCTTGCTTTTCATTTTTCCATTTTAATTCCAATCCGGAAATTTTTTCTTTAAGCTCGTCTATGTTTTTCTGGACTTTTTTTATTTTAGCCGCGTTCTTGGCGTTTTTTTCTTTTTTTAACGCCTCTTTTTCAATTTCCATCCGCCTGATTTCGTTTCCGGCTGTTTCCAGTTCTTCCGGCATGCTTTCAAGCTCCAAACGAAGGCTGGAAGCCGCCTCGTCAACCAAATCAATGGCCTTGTCCGGCAAAAATCTGTCGGTAATGTAACGGCTGGAAAGATAGACCGCGGACTGCAAAGCGTCGTCTTTTATGTGCACGCCGTGATGAAGTTCATATTTTTCTTTGATACCCCGCAAAATGGCAATCGTATCTTCTATTCCCGGTTCATCCACGTAAACCGGCTGGAATCGCCGGGCCAGCGCCTGATCTTTTTCAATGTGGCGCTGGTATTCCTTTAAAGTAGTGGCGCCGATTGTTCGCAGTTCCCCCCGCGCCAAAGCCGGCTTTAGCAAACTGGAAGCGTCCATCGCGCCTTCCGCGGCTCCCGCCCCCACCAAAGTGTGAAGTTCATCTATAAAAAGAATGACCTTTCCTTCGGATTTATTTATTTCGCGCATCACCGCTTTAAGCCGCTCTTCAAATTCGCCGCGATATTTGGTGCCGGCGATAAGCGACCCCATATCCAAAGCGACAAACTCTTTATCTTTCAAAGATTCCGGAACTTCTCCGCAAGCCACGCGTTGGGCCAACCCTTCAACGATCGCGGTCTTTCCCACGCCCGCTTCGCCGATTAAAACCGGATTGTTTTTGGTCCGGCGGTTCAAAACCTGCATCAAACGGCGGATTTCTTCGTCCCGGCCGATGACCGGATCAAATTGGTCTTTCTTCGCCATTTCCGTCAGATTACGAGTATATCTCTTCAAAGAACGATATTTTGTTTCCGGCTCAACGTCGGTTACTCGCTGTGTTCCTCTTAAATCAGAAATTATTCTCATTATTTCTTCGCGCTTAATATTATAACGGCTTAAAATGCCGCTGATTTTTGAAGGTATTTCTAAAACGCCCATAAAAAGATGTTCGGTTGAAATAAACTGATCTTTCATTGCCGCGGCCGCTTTTTGCGCCGCTTCAATCACCCGCCCCAAATCCTGACTCAAATAAACCTGGGAAGGGATAAGAGGCACCGCTGTTTTTAAGTTGTCTTCAATCTCCGCCAAAACGTCTTCCAGTAAAGCGTCAATGTCAATCTCCATTTTTTCCAAAAGAGAAATCACGATCCCTTCTTCCTGAAAAAGCAAGGCGGCCAAAAGATGAGGCGCGTCAATCTGATTTTGCCCTCTTTCTATGGCAAGCTCATGAGCCCGGCGAATCGCTTCTTGGGCTTTAACGGTAAAATTTGAAAATGGAAACATATTTTTATAAACTTTATGAACTTGATAACTTTATGAACTTTATAACGTTTCCGGCCTCTCCGTTAATTCCATTTCCATATCCATTTCTTTTCCGTCGCGCATAATTTTAAGCGAAACTTTTTCTCCGACTTTGCGCTTGCTCAATAATTTGGCCAGATTGTTTTCCTGGTCAATTTTTATTCCGCCAAATTTTAAAATAATATCTCCTTCTTTAAGGCCGGCCGCGGCCGCCGGACTTCCCGCCATTACGGCCGGTTCGCCTTTTTCATCTTTGATGAGAAGCGCGCCGTAATCAACCGATAATTTTTTTTCTTCCTTAATCTTGGAATTGACGATTAAATATCTAACGCCTAAAAATGGATATATTATTTTATTAAATTCTTTGACATCGGCAATGTCTTTTTTAATAATGTCCGCCGGCAAGGCAAAACCGACGCTTTGCGCGCCGCGCGCCATTGCCGTGTTAATGCCGATTACCCGCCCTTCCAAATCAAGGAGCGGCCCGCCGGAATTTCCCGGATTAATGGCCGCGTCGGTTTGGATGACTTCCTGAAGAATTTCCGGCCCGGCCAGCGCGCCGCCGGCCGCGACCGTGCGCATCAAACCGGAAATAACGCCCACGGAAACCGTATTTTGAAGTTCGCCTAAGGCATTGCCGATCGCGACCACGGTTTGGCCAACTTTTAAATTACCCGAATTTCCCAATGGGATATAAATAAAATCAGAACCTTCGGCTTTTAAAATCGCGATATCCTGAACAGAATCCCTGGCCAGTATTTTCACGGGCAATTTCCGTCCGTCATTCATAATAATTGAATACTGGGCTCCCGTATCTTCCACTACATGGCGGTTAGTCGCCAAAAAACCGTCCGCGGAAACGAAAAATCCCGTACCGCTGGAAACTTGCTTTTCTTCAGTTCCTTTTTGGCGATACTGGGGCACTTGAAATTCCGGCAGAAGTTCGGACGGGATAAATTGCCGAAAAAAATCATTATTTTCAAAAGGGTCAACAAAATATTGTTCAACCACCGGCAAATCTTTGGTGGCGATTACGCTGACGACCGCGTTTGAAGATTCTTCCACCAGTTTAATTATCAAATCCTCCTGGGTAATAATTTTTATTTGTTCAACAATTTCTTTCGGGCTATTTTCTTCTTTAAGGACATTGGCTTTTTCAATGACTTTATAAATGCTTTGCGTCATCGCCGGCGGCGCCTGATTAACCAAAGTTACGGTAACAATGCCCGTAACAAGCGAGGTCATAAAGCTGACTAAAAGCGTCAATAAAACTATTTGAAATTTAGACAGTTTTTCCAGATCCATTTTAATATTTTAACAATTTAGCAGTCTTTACGCAAGAGTGCCAATCAGTTTTTCTAAAAATAAATCTATTTCTTCTTTGGTTGTTTCCCGGCCCAGAGTAACGCGCAGGCTGGAAACGGCCCGCTTCCGGTCGCGGCTGACGGCGTAAATAACATACGACGGTTCGCGCCCCCTGGCGCCGCAAGCCGCGCCGGAAGAAACACAAATTCCTTCTTCAAAAAGATTAACCAGCAAAGAATCCGGATCATAACCGGCCAACGCGATATTCACGTTATTAGGCAAACGGTTTTCAGCCGAACCGTTTAAGCGGACTTCCGGTATTTTTAATAATTTATCAATCAAATAATCCCTTAATTTTGAAATTTTTTTTAGATTGTTTTTATCGGATTTCCATTGAACGGTTATTTCCGCCGCCTTCCCCAAACCGACAATTAAAGACACGGCTTCGGTCCCGGGCCTCATTCCGTATTCCTGTTCTCCGCCGTATGTCAGCGGCTGAATTTTTACGCCTTCGCGAACATACAGCGCGCCAATGCCCTTTGGCCCGTAAATCTTATGGCCGGAAACAGTCATTAAATCAACGCCTAATTTTTGCGCGTCCAAATCAAAAAATCCGGCGGCCTGAACGGCGTCGCAATGGAAAAACGGAGTTTTTTCTTTAATTCCGGATTCTAATTTATCTTTCCGATATTTTTTTATTATTTCGGAAATTTCCGCAATGGGCTGAATAGAACCAATTTCATTATTAGCATACATTACGGAGACCAGCGCGGTTTCCGGGCGCATAGCCTGTTTTAATTCTTCAACGTTCACAAACCCTTCTTTGCTGACTTTTAAATAGGTAATTTCCGCTTCCCCCCTCTTTTCCAATTCTTGGCACGGCGCTAATACTGATTTGTGCTCAATAACCGTGGTTATGATGCGCGGTTTGGGAGTCCGTTTAAGCGCCTTAACAACGCCGAAAATCGCCAGATTATTGGCTTCGGTCGCGGAGCCGGTAAAAAAAATTTCGCGAAGCGACGAAGCGTTTAAAAAATTTTTCATTTGCTCGCGCGCGTTATCCACCGCCCGCCTCGCCTCCTGACCTCTTAAATGCAGAGAACTGGGATTGCCGTATTTTTCTTTAAAATACGGTTCCATCACGGAAAAAACCTCCGCGTCAACCGGAGTAGTGGCGGCATAATCTAAAAAGATATTTTTAGATCGCGTTTTGTTCAACATTTTCCACGCTTTTTATTCCGCGGATTTTCGCTTTAAGAATTTTTTCAATGC
Organism: Patescibacteria group bacterium; assembly: GCA_038064095.1. Taxonomy (GTDB): domain Bacteria; phylum Patescibacteriota; class Minisyncoccia; order JACROR01; family JACROR01; genus JACPLO01. Next base: position 8,685 of record JBBTTT010000051.1, read on the forward strand.
CTTCTTTCAAAGTCAATTCGGAAAGCGCGCAACCCCGGCAAGCGCCTTTAAGCCGAATTTTTACCGCGCCGTCCTTAAAACTGATAAATTCCGCTTCGCCGCCGTGCATCGCGAGCATCGGCGCGATTTCAGTTTTTAAAATTTTTTTTATTTTCTGTTCCATAAAAAATTAACTTGGATAGATTTGTTGGCCATTTTCATCAAAAAGAAAAATTGCCTTAACCGGACAAGATTTGGCCGCCAAAAGAATCGTTTCATCGTCCGCTCCTTTTTCGTTAATGACCTTGGCCTTATTATGCTTATCCAAAGCGAAAACTTCCGGCGCCACGGCCACGCAAGGCGCCGCGCCGATGCAAATATCGCGATCCACGTATATTCTGGTTATTTTAATTTTTTTATCCGCCATCGTTCTATTTTAATTTAACATATTAACCGGCCTTTGTCTTTCGGATTTTCTGCCTTACCGGCAGGCGGGCGCGGAAATAATTATCAACGGTTTTTCGGAAAGCCTGATCCGCCAGAACCGAACAATGGATTTTGCGTTCCGGCAGGCCGCCAAGCCGCTTTAAAATATCCTGCGGCCTTATTTTAAGCGCTTCATTGACGGTCATTCCTCCTTTTTCCGTCGCCATTTCGGAAAACATAGAAGTGGAGGCGATCGCCGAAGCACAGCCGAAAGTGCGCCATTTTAATTTCTTGATTCGCTCCGTTTTAGGATCAATTTTAATCCACATCCTCATCATATCGCCGCAAGCCGGCGATCCGGCCGTGCCTTCCGCGTCAAAATCTCCGGGTTCCGGATCTTTAAGCAATAAATTTTTCGGATAAAAAAAATGTTTTTTCACCGTATCCGAATAAACCCATCCTTCGCCGGTGATTTGATTGACAACATTAATATCTTTTTTAAATTTCTTAACGGTTTTTTTTCTCATTTTCTCATTTTCTCATTTTTTCTTTTAAACCTCGTCGGAAGTTTTTAACGAAGAAATTTTCCTCAAAATTTTCACCACTTCCGGCAAAATTCTTAAAATATAATTTATTTCTTTTTCGCCGGTTTTTCGGCCTAAAGTAAAACGAAGCGAACTGTGGCTGTATTCGGAAGGCCGGCCCAGGGCGGAAATAACATGAGACGGTTCCAACCTAAGCGAAGTGCAAGCCGAACCGGTGGAAGCGGAAACACCGTAAGCGTCAAGATAAAGCACGGCGCTTTCCCCTTCAATGCCCAGAATAGAAACATTCACGTTATTGGGCAAGCGCTTTTTAGGGTGGCCGTTCAAAACGGTTTTAGGAATGGTTTTTAAAATTCCTTGAGCCAGCTTATCGCGAAGTTTTATCAGGCGCGCCGACTCTTTTTTCTTTTCTTTTTGAGCGATTTTAAAGGATTTAGCCAAGCCGGCAATCGCCGGCACATTTTCCGTTCCCGAACGCAAATCTTTTTCCTGACCGCCTCCGTAAATAATCGGTTTTAATTTTACGCCCGATTTAACGTATAAAAATCCTATTCCTTTGGGACCGTAAATTTTAGAACCGTTAACCGTCATTAAATCCACGCCCAATTTTCTAACGTCCATTTCCAAATAACCCGCGGCTTGGCAAGCGTCGGTGTGAAAAAGCGGAGTTTTTTCTTTAATTCCGGATTCTAATTTATCTTTCCGATATTTTTCAATTATTTTAGAAATTTCAGAAATCGGCTGGATGGCGCCGATTTCGTTGTTGGCGTACATTACGGAAACCAGCGCGGTTTCCGGACGCAGGGCTTGTTTAACATCAGCCGGATCAACCAATCCGTTTCCGTCAACGTTAAGATAAGTCGCTTCAAATCCTTCTTTTTCCAAATTTTTAACCGCGTTCAAAACCGCGTGGTGCTCTATTTTAGTGGTAATGATATGCGGTTTGGGAGTCCGGCTCCCAAGCGCCTTAACAACGCCGAAAATCGCCAGATTATCGCTTTCCGTGCCTCCGCCGGTAAAAATAATTTCATCCGAACGGCTGCCAATCAGCGAAGCAATGTCCGCCCGCGCTTTATCAAGCGCCTTTTTCGCTTTTCTTCCTTCTTTATATAAAGAAGAAGGATTGCCGAAATTTTCTTCCCAAAACGAGTCCATCACCCGCCTAACGCGCTTATCCAGATAAGTGGTCGCCGAATGATCAAGATAAATTCTTTTCATAGTTAAAATTAAACGACTTATATTATTCGCTTTTTAAGGAAAAAAATCAACCCCGTTAATCGTTGCTTCTGTATATCTTTAAGCCCCGCCGCCAAATAAAAAAGGCGCGGCGAAAAGGAAGAATGGCCGCGAGATATTTTAAAGCCGTTAGATGTTTTAAAAACCAGGCGAAAAAGCCGGAAAATTTCAACCGCTTTCCGTCAAAAAGCGCATATTTTCCGCCGAGAGCGATGCTGAATCTGTTTTGATGGGGCCAGTAAGGAAACGGGCGGCGCTTATGCATCATTCTTTTTATCGTGTAAGCAATATATTTGCCGTGAAGAATGGCCACTTGAGCGGTCATCGGCATAAAAGCGTTTATCTCGTAATCGGGCGCGTAAGCAATGTCTCCGGCGGCAAAGATATTTTCATAAGGAATGACGCGCAGATATTGATCAACCGCCAGGCACCCCTTGCCTTTTAATTTTTGGCCGCCAAGCCGGCCGGCAATCGCGCAAGCTCGGACGCCGACCGTCCAAATTAAAATGTCGTAAGGAACGGTTCGGCCGTCTTTTAAAACCAATTCCTCTTTGGTTGTCTCGCTTATCAAACTGTTTGTTAAAATTTTAACGCCCAATTTTTCCAGCCGGCCGGCCGCTTTTTTCCGCGCCCATTCACTGGCATTCCCCAAAACATTTTCTCCTCCTTCAATGACGCTTATTTCGCAATTTTGTCCGGGACGGGAATGCTGACGGTTAAGTTTTTTGACATAGCCGGCAAGCTCGGCCGCCATTTCGCTTCCCAGAAATCCGCCGCCCGCCACCGCTATTTTTATCTTTTCATGTTTGCCTCGCCGCCGGAACAATTCATCAATGCCATTCCGCAGATTAAGCGCTCCTTCAAGACTCTTTAAATTATAAACATATTTTTTTATCTCAGTTAAACCGAAGTAATCCTGTTCGCTCCCCAAAGCGATAATCAGCCAATCATAGCGGTATTCCCAGCCCGATTCCATTTTTACCTGTTTTTTTTCGGGCAAAATATCCGCCACTTCGCCAATCACCAGCTTCACTTGCCCGTATTTCTCAAAAATAGTTTTAAGAGGAATGGCGACGGTTGAAGCCAGCGATTCAAATTGTTCCCGGGAAAACTTTCCTTTCTCGGGCAGAAAAGCGGCCGCCACTTCATAATAAGCCGGCGTGTAAGAATGAAAAGAATTTCTGTCTATCAGAGTGATTTCCGCTTCAAAAGGCAGATATTTGGCCAAATCCAAAGCCGCCCTCACTCCGGCGAATCCCGCTCCCAAAACAACGATATTTTGTTTCATTCTTTAACTTTAACAAAAAAAGAAAGACAAGCAAGATTGCGCAATCATAAGGTTGACTCCGTTAAATAGTTCGCTTGATGAAGTTTAACGGGGTTGAATTAACGATAAAATATTGTATTATAAAATTAACGGTTCTTTAAGATTTTAAACTTCTCATTTGAAGGAGGCGATTTTCAATGTCTATTTTTTTAGCTAAATTTTTCCAAACGATCATTTCCAAACCGATTTATTTCATCTTGAAATTATTGGTTGATTATAAAGTGGAAGGGCAAGAAAATTTGAAAGGATTGGAAAAAAAAGCGGTCATTTTTTCCTCCAATCACGCTTCTTATATTGACGGGCCGATTTGCGGCGCGGCAATGCCGAATCATCATTTCTTCCCCGTAAGATTTTTAATCCTGGACCAATTTTTTAAATTAAGATATATTTTGATACCGGTTTTTTTAAAACTCAACGCCGGCATCAAATTAAAAAAAATCCACGGATCTTTGGGCTTGTCTCTTATGGAAACAATTCTTGCTTTGATTTTTGGCGGAAAAGTATGGATTTATCCCGAAGGAAAATTAACTCTCAACGGGGAAATTCATTCCGGCAAGCGAGGCATTGGTTTTTTGCATAAAATGACAAGCGCTCCGATCGTGCCGGTCGGCATAGCCGGAAATTTTAATATTATTTCAAGAAAATATATTTGGAAGCGAACAAAAGTAAGGGTTAAAATAGGTAAACCATTATATGACTTAGTTGATTTAACTTCGGAAGAAATCGTCTCTCGTTTAATGTCGGAAATAATAAAACTGGAAAAAGAAGCGGAGGAAGTCCAATAAAAATCCCGCCGTAAATCAATGGCGGGATTTCTAATTTTTAATTTAAAGTATCGGCAAATTGTTCCAGCGCTTCTTTGGAACTAAGGCCGGGAATATATTTAAATTGCTCTTTTAGTCTGGCGGTATCGGCTGTCCAAGGATACCTTATCAAATCAATCAAACTTGAAGGAAATTTGAATATCCGCAGTTTCCATAATATTTCAACCAAAGGATAAAGAATCCAAGCCGGCAGCGTTATTTCGCGCCTGCCAAGAATTTTTATAATTTCGCTGTATTTTAAAACGCCGCCGCCCGCGACATTCACAACCCCATTCCATTCATTGACAGCGGCAAGATATAAGACTTCTATTATATCGTATTCGGAAACAAACTGCATTGGCGGATCAAACCCGGCCACTCCAAACATAAATTTCCCAAAAGTAAACGGCGATTTAGCCACATAAGAAACGATATTGTTTGTTTTTGGCCCCAAAACAATCGCTCCCCTGATCCAAAAAACGCCGATTTTTGGATTATGATGACTGAAATGCTGTATTATCTCGTCAACAATCGCTTTATTTCGGGAATATCCGTATTTCACCTTTTTTCTTTTATCGGAATTTTTTTGCCAGTCGTCTTCCTTTAAAAATGGCGGCAAAGACGGGTTTTCCGGAAGAGGAGCGTAACAAGTCGTGCTGCCAAGATAAACAAAATTTTTAATATTTTTCTTTACGGCAATATCTAAAATATTGAGCGTGCCGCCGATATCCAAACAACCTTGAGCGGCAAAATTATGCGTCGGATTGAATGTCCAGGCGGTGTGAATAATCGTATCAAAGTTTTCGTTTTTGAGCCGTTCAAAAAGCAAGGGGTCGGTTACGCTCATTTTTATATGGGAATATTTTTCTTCCTGATCATTTTTTTCTTTTACATCTATGCCGATGATTTTTTCTACTCGCTCGTCGGCTTTTAATTTGGCTATTAATTGGGTCGCTAAATAACCGCAACTGCCGGTAATCAAAATTCTCCGTTTTCCTTGGATTGCTTCTGCGGTTGTCTCGCGGGTATTTTCAGGTTTTTCACCGACATCAAACTGAAGGGCTTTTTTGATTTTAATCAAATCATTCGTCCAAACGCCGTCAAAGCCGCGCAAAAACAGCCATTCCGCTCCTTGTTCGGTATTGGTAATGCCGCCATAAACTTCTAAGCCGAATTTTTTAGCTTGGCTGACTAATTTTTTGGATCCGCCTAAAATTCTCCAATAATTCAGATGTTTCCAGCCGATGGATATGGAATCAAGGTAATTTAAATGCGGTTCAAGGCGGGTCCAGGGAAATAAAATTATAAGATTAGCGGCTATTCTTTCATCCATTTTTTTAGCCAGTTCAAGAAGTTTCTCTCCTCCCTTAAATGTCACAAAGCCGATTTTATCCGCCAAACCTTTTTTTATGGCCGGCCTAATAATTTTTTGATTGGCCATCTCAAGCAAAGAGCCGGAAATATGCCTGAATTGTCCGCCGGGGTCTTCTTTATAATATTTAACGTCAAAATAAATTCTTATCGGAATCCGAACTTGGCTTAAAAAATCAAAAATATCGCTGACGGTTAAAATTTTTTCACCGCAATCTTTTCGCTGAAGATTATTGATTGTTTCCAAATCAAGGCCGGAAAGCGTTCTGATTGGTTCTTTTAAAAATTTTTCCATTCCATTCAGCCAAACAAACGGCTCCCCTTTGATAAAAGTAATATCGCACTCAATGCCGTCGGCGCCTTCTTGAAGGCATTTTTTAAATCCGGTCAAACTGTTCGGCGGGGCGATAGCCGCACCCGTCCGATGAGCTAAAAGTTTCATTCCAATCACCTCCAAAACAATTTTTAATTTTGACAAAGAACAAAAATTTAATATTATACTTATGATATTACGTTCTTTGATAATTTGCAAAACTTCGGAGGCGTTATGAAAAAATACTACGATATCGCGATTATCGGCGGCGGAACCGTCGGTTCAATGATTTTTTTAGACGCGGTTTCGCGCGGATTTTCCTGCGTTTTGATTGAAAAAAATAAAGTAGGTTTAGGAACCAATAAGGCCTCGCTTGGACTTATCCAGACCGGCCTGAATTATCTTTATAAAGACAGGGATTTTGTTTGGATGAACGCGATTGACTCGGAATTTATCAACCATATCTTGGGAGATTTTTTGAAACGAAAACGTTTTCTTATTCCGATATTTTCCGGTTCAAAATATCCACTTTGGCTTTGGGACGGCTATTTGGCGGCTTATGACCAATTCAGAAAATCAAACCATCCCGACCACCGTCTCTTGTCAAAAAAAGAGACGTTATTTAAAGAGCCGTTTCTTAAAAAAGAAGTTAACGGCGGAGCGATGTTCTGCGAATGGACGACTGATCCGGTATTGCTGACGAAAGCGGTGGTAAAGACCGGTCAAATGCTGGGCGGCGAACTATTAGAAGGAGCCGAAGCAAGAGAGGCCTTTTCTGAAACCCGGAACAACATCTCCAATATTCGCTATCTGAGAATAAAACAAAACGAAATATTCCGATGGATTGAAGCTTCCCTCTTTATCAACGCCGCGGGTCCATGGACTCCGAAAGTATTAAGCGAAACGTTCTCTGTCGCCCCGATAGAAACCCGACTGACCAAAGGAGTCAGCATTGTCGTAAGAAAACGGTTCACTAATTCCGCGGTTGTTTTATTTGACGAATCTCATAAGTATATCGCTGTTTTGCCTCTTTCCCGGAGAAAAACTCTGATTGGCCCCACCAATACCGATATTGATGAAAATCTTAAAAACGATCCCCAAAAAGTTCAAGCTGAAAAACGAGAAATTTCAGAACTTATAAATATTGTCCGGCGTTATTTTAAAATAAAAATAGCCGAAAATCTGATTTGTGAAATTAGAGCCGGTTTAAGGCCTCAGTTGGCCCATAAAAAAGCGGCGCCCGACCGCATTTCTCATGATTTTATGATTATTGACCATGAAAAGCGGGACAAGATTTCTAATTTGATCACGGTATTCGGCGGCAAACTCTCCAATCAGGTCCGGATGGCAAAAGAAACAGTTGATCTGGCTTCTCTAAAACTTGGCTGTAAAAGATTATGGCAAATGCCGTTTCTTAAAATAACAAAAGAAAAAGCAAGCAAAACTTATTCCAAAGAAAGCTTTAAATTTCTTAATCTTTATCAAAAAAAATACGCTCTTTCTTATAATGACGATATTAATAAAATAGCTTGGCGGAAAAAAATAAAAGCCGTTTGGCGCCTTTTGCCTTTTTTGATTTACGGCCTTTGGCAAAATTTCATTAAAAAATTAAAGGGGGCGATAAAATGCCGGAAAACACGTTTAAAGACGAATTAAAAGCGATTTTTGACGACAGGGCCGCGTTTGAAAAAGAAGAAGTCGGCAAATATTCTTTTGACAAATCTCCATTATGGCTTTTTAAAAAAGACGAAAAAAATGTCGGTTTAGGCGTCGTTAAACCGTCAAGGGACCGTTACCAAAAAGAACTTGCGGATTTAATAAATCTGGCGAAAAAATACGGCAAAAAAATCGTAATCAGAGGCGGCGGATCGGGCGTTCTCGGAGCGGCAACGCCGAGAATCGGAAATGAAACGGTCATTATTGATATGACCGACCTTGATTTTTTCAGGATAAACGGCGAAAAAACCTGGGTTGAAACCGGAGCCGGCATCATCGGCTCGCGCTTGGAAAATAGTCTTAATGAAATCCGGCGCACTCTGGGCCACTCTCCCGCTTCGCTTGGCATTTCCACTCCCGGAGGATGGGTAGCCAGCCGTTCCAGCGGACAATTTTCTTCAAATTACGGAACCATTGAAGATTTGGTTTTGAGTTTGGAAATAGTGGACGCTTTCGGCAAAATTTCCGATATTCAAGAAAACGAGCTTCAATCTTTTTTCAGGATGGAAGGAACAACCGGAATTATCACCAAAGTCAGAATGAAAATTTTTCCGATTGATAAAAATTTATTTTTTAGATCATATTCTTTTCTGACTTTAAATCAATCTCTTGAAGCCCTGCGAATTCTCTTTGAAGCCCGAAAAACAATGGAAAAAGAGGGGGTTTTTCTAAAAGCGGTCCGCTTATACGATTTCATTGACAGATTTTTGGTGGCAAAACCCCACTCTCCCGACAAAAAGGAAAAAAATAAAAGTTCGCTAAAACGATTTTTAGAAAAAATAATTCTTAGATACCCTGATTTTTTAAACCGCCTGGCCAAGGATCTGGAAAAAATCGGTCTGGCAAGACCAATTTTGATTTTTGTTGTTTCTTCTTTAAAAAAAGAAAAGGCCGAAGAATGGCTGAATCATCTTGATAATCTTTTTCCGCCGGCCGGTAAAAAAAGAAAAAACGATTCTATCGCCAAAGTCTGGCATGAAAACCGCTTTAAGCTCCGATACGAAAAGCTGGAAGAAAAAATAAAAGACGGTTTCGTGATTGACGCTTTTGACTGCCAGCCCCGGGACCACAAAGAAATATTTAAAATATACGAGGCGGTAAAAAACGCGGTTAAAAAATACGCGATAATCGGCGCTCATTTCGGCTTAGACAGAAAAAATTATTACATTTATTTCACTTTTATAGGCCGGGGCGGCCTTGAACTTTACAAAAAAATTTGGATGAGAATTCTCGCGGCGGCTTATAAAAACCGCGGCTATACCGCCCATCATCACGGCATAGGTTTTTTAAAGGCCGGCAAAGACAACCTGTCGGTCAAACACGCCTACGGAATAAAATGGCTGGAAGAGGCCGAAAAAAGAAAAAGGCACCTTGATCCGGAAAATATTTTTAATCCTGGAAATATTTTTAACAAATAAATAACCCCGCCCGAGCGGGGTTATATTTTTTTATTTTAAAATTTGAAGTCGTCAACTTCCACGACCGTTTTTCTCAATTCATCCGCTTTTTCCAAAATTTTCAATTCTCCTTTGCTGATTATCCTGATTGCCCTTGCTTCTTTAATATCATCGGATTTCAGCACTTTATTTTTTTGAGCCTCTCTAATTCTCTTTTCTATCGGTTCGGCCGCTTCCGCCGCCGCTAAAGCCGTTTCCAATTGTTTAAGCGGCTCTTCCGAATCAGAAGGAATGTAAATATCCGACAACAATCTGTCTCTTTGCCAGGAAGAACCGGTTAAAATCTCGGCGATCTTAAATTTCATTTTATCGGAAGCCGGAGCAAAATTTCTGCCTAAGGGGAATACCGCCGTTTTTAACAGCCAACCGACAAAAGGAACCGGAAAATTCCCGAAAATACCGTATAAAGTTTCCTGGATTTTATACAAAGCGCTGTCGCCGTAAAAAAGGAGAAACGGCAAATCTTCTTTTTTTCTTCCATCATTGGAAAAACGTTTTAAAGCGGCCGAGACGAGATACATCTCGCTCAAAATATCGGCCAATCTGCCTGTCAGGCTTTCCATTTTCTTAAGATTGCCTCTTAAAATAAAAGCGCTGACATCGGAGACAAAAGCAAAAACGGCGCTTAACCGACTGATTCCCCGATAATAACGTTTTTCAGGACGGCTTACTGCCGGCGCTTTTATGAAACGACCGTTAGTCAAGCCGTAAAAAAGAGTTCTAACGGCATTTTTAACGACAAATCCAAGATGGGCGAAAAAAGCTTTATCAAAATCTTTCAAGCCCCGGGATTGTTCCGGATTTACTATTGCCTTCATCTCTTCTTTTATATAGGGATGAGCCCGAATCATTCCCTGTCCGAAAATAATCAAGGAACGGGTTAAAATATTCGCCCCTTCAACGGTAATTCCTTTCGGAATGCTTTGATAAACCAAGCCTAAAATATTCTTCGGCCCCAAAACAACACCCTTGCCGCCGAAGATATCAAGAGCCTGATTGACGGTTTTTCTCGCCATTTCAGTCAGGTTGTATTTCAAAATGGCGGAAATAACCGACGGTTTGGCTCCTTCTTCCAAAGCCGAGGCAACAAGAGTTCTAGCCGCGTCAGCCGCGTAAAGGTTTCCTCCCATTTGCCCTAAAACTTCGGCGATGCCTTCAAATTTACCGAGCGGCAGTTTGAATTGCCGACGCGTTCGCGCGTAGGCTCCGGCCGCCCGGCAAGCTAAATTCATCATACCGATGCTTGTAGCCGGAAGAGAAATCGCCCGGCCGACCGAAAGGCATTCCATAAGCATTTTCCAGCCTTGGCCGATCCGATCTTTTCCTCCAATGACATAATCAAGCGGAATAAAAACATCCTTGCCGCTGTTCGGGCCGGTTTGAAAGCTCGTGCCGGTAACAATATGCCGCCGGCCGATGGTAATTCCCGACAAATTCGTCGGCACCAAAGCGAAAGTAATTCCTAAATCTTTTTTATTCGTCAGGATGTTTTCCGGATCAAATAATTTAAAAGCTAAGCCGATCAAAGTGGCCACGGGCCCCAAAGTTATGTATCTTTTTGACCAGTTTAATTTAATCCCGAGCGTTTCTTTCCCGTTGAATTCTTGACGGCAAATTATCCCGAAACTTTTCAAAGAAGAAGCGTCGCTGCCGGCCTCCGTTTCCGTTAAAGCAAAACAGGGAATTTCTTCTCCTTTCGCCAACTTAGGAAGATAATGATTTTTTTGTTCGGCGCTGCCGTAATTTATCAGAAGTTCCGCCGGCCCCAATGAATTCGGCACCATGACGGTTATTGAGGCGGTCAGACTTCGGCTGGCTATTTTCGCGATGATTTGAGAATGAGCATAATGGGAGAATCCCAGTCCGCCGTATTCTTTCGGAATTATTACCCCCCAAAAATTTTTTTCTTTTATAAATTTCCAAACTTCCGGCGGCAAATCATGGACTTCATAATTTATTTTCCAGTCATCCAGCATCCGGCAAAGCTCGTTTACCGGACCGTCAAGAAAGCCTGTTTCTTCAATCGTCAGTTTGGGCCAAGCCAGCGCTAAAAGCTTATTCCAATTCGGCTGGCCGCTGAACAGTTCTCCTTCCCACCAGACCGTGCCGCTTTCTAAAACTTCTTTTTCGGTTTTGGAAAGAGGCGGCATCATTTTTTTATACAATTTAAAAATAAATCTTGTTATCAGTTTTTGTCTTAACCGTAAAAACATTATTTATCCACCTCCTTGGATTTGGCCATTTCTTCTTCGCGAAGCAAACGATGAAGCGTCTTGCCGATTATAGTTTTCGGCAAAACCTCGCGAAATTCAATTTCTTTGGGGATTTTGTAGTAAACAAGCGATTTTCGGCAATGGCCGATAAGCTCTTTTTCGCTTATTTTCTCTCCCTCTTTCAAAACAACGAAAGCTTTTATTTTTTCCGTTCCTTCTTTTATCGGCAAGCCGATTACCGCGGCTTCGGAAACCGCCGGATGGGATCGTAAAATATCCTCAACTTCATTCGGATAAACATTGTAGCCGGAATCGCTGATGATGACATTTTTTTTGCGATCCTTGATGTAAAAATATCCGTCTTCATCCCTAACCGCCAGATCGCCGGTTTTCAGCCAGCCGCCGCCGGTTAAAACTTTTGCCGTTTCCAGCAGTTTATTCCAATAGCCCTTCATCACTTGCGGTCCTGAAACCAAAAGTTCCCCGATTTCTCCGGCCGGAACTTTTTTGCCGATCTCATCAATGATTTCGGCGTCAGTTTCCGGAAGAGGAACGCCGATTGATCCGATTTTACAAAGGCCGCCCAAGGGGTTGGCGTGGGTGACCGGAGAGGCCTCGGTCAAACCGTAGCCCTCAACCAGCTTCCCTCCCGTAACCCGCTCAAATTCCTCAACAACGGCCCTCGGCAGGCCGGCGCCGCCAGAAATGCTGTATTTAATGGAAGAAAAATCTTGATTCTCATATTTTCCGAGAATAGCGTTAAACAATCTCGGCACCCCCGGCACGATGGTCGGCTTTTCTTTAACGATTGCCTTGATAACTTCGTCAAGATCGGTTGCTTTTGGAACAAGAATTATTTCGCCGCCGAGCGAAAAACAAGTATTTTGGGCCACTGTCATTCCAAAAATATGAAACAGCGGCAAGGCGGCTAAAAATTTTTCTTTTCCCGCCCCGGCGTTAACAAACCAAGCGGCAAGCTGATTAACATTATTTAACAAATTTCCGTGAGTCAGCATCGCTCCTTTTGCCGTTCCGGTAGTTCCGCCGGTATACTGAAGCACAGCAAGATCATCCTTGGATATTTGAACGGCGCCGCGAGGAAACGAATTACCGCTTTTAACAAGTTTTTTAAAAAAATAAAATTTCCCGCGATCATTTTTCAGTTCTGTCCTTGCTAAATTAAACTGCACCAATTCCTCGGCGAATATCGCCGCTTCTTTTCGATTTTTTGCCGATTGAGCGGCTTTGATTTTCTTGCGCAGTTTAAAAGGATAAACCGCCGGATAAAAAAGCGAAAGATAAAAAGGCAGATAATCGGCAATGCCGGCCGCGATTATAATTTGAAGAATATTCTTGTCGTTAATCGTTTCTTTGACGATTTTGATTTTAGGATAAAATAAATCCAAAACAATCGCCGCTTTCGCTCCCGCGTCTCTTAACTGATGTTCAAGTTCTCTGGCGGTATAAAGCGGATTGCAAGGAACGATAATCGCTCCCGCTTTTAATCCGGCATAATAGCCGATGACCGCTTGCGGGCAATTCGGCAGAACTAAAGCCAAGCGATCTCTTTTTTCAATTCCCAATCGGCGCAAAGCGCCGGCTAATTTTTCCGCCTTGCGGCTAAATTGCCGATAACTGATTTTTTTTCCAAAAAAACTTAAAGCCGGATAATCCGGAAATTGATCGGTTATTTTATCAATCATTTCAATTAAATTTCGGGAATTATTATTATCGCCTATCGCCTTAAAGCGGCTAAAAACTTCCGGAACATAACTTTTATGCCAGATTCGGAACTCCATATTTTCTCCTTTTTTAAAATTGTCAATGAACTCCTTATTTTTATGAAAAAATAACTGTTTTGTCAATCATTACTTTTATAAAAAACTCCGAAGAAATATTTCTTCGGAGCATTGATTTTACAATTATAAGGATAGGGGGCCGCCGCGGAATGGCGCGAAACCGGTCCCAAACACCATGCCTATATTTATCGCTTGAAAATCATCAACAATGCCTTCTTTAAGGCACTTGTTTGCCTCTTTAACGATTTGCCCGATCAGCCGAACGGCCACCATCGGGTCCGGTTCCGCTCTTCCAATTTTTGGTTTGCCGATTTTATCGTATTTATAAAATCCTTTTTTTGATTTTATGCCAAGTTTTCCTTTAGCAACCATTTCCCGCAGAACTGTCGGCGTTTTACGGCCGACAAAATCTTCCAATTCATCTCCGATATTAAGACAAATATCAAGTCCGACCGCGTCCATTAAAGCAAAAGGACCCATTGGCATGCCGAAATCAACCGCCGATTGGTCAATGATTTCTTTTGAAATCCCGCCTTCAAGCATCGTTAATGCCTCAAATAAGTAAGGCGTCAAACAACGATTGACCAAAAAACCGGGACTGCTTTTTACTTCCAGCGGCAATTTGTCAAGAGAAGCGGCAAATGCCAGCGCCCGTTTAAAAATTTCGCCGTTGGTTTCTTTGCCGCGAATTACTTCAACAAGATCCATTTTTGCCACCGGATTAAAAAAGTGAAGTCCGACCAAGCGGGACGGATTAGTCAATGTTCCGGCGATTGCCTCCAAAGGAATGCCGGAAGTATTGGTCGCCAAAATCGTCTCTTTGGAAATTTGCTTTTCAATTTCTTTAAAAAGCGCCTGCTTGGCTTCTTTGTTTTCAATTATCGCTTCAATTATTAAATCGGCTTTTTTCAGCCAGTTTCTTTGAGGGTCAATAATCAATTTATCCGCCGCCTGCCGAGCCAAATAAGGATCTTTGAATTTTTTCTTGAAAAATTCTTGAGCTCTTTTTGCGGCCCGAGCCAATATTTCCAGAGACTGATCGTCAATACTGACCGGATACCCCTTTGAAGCAATCCAAGCAGCGATGTCGGCACCCATTGTTCCCGCGCCGACAATATGAACGTGTTTTATTTTACGGTCAACCGTTTTAGCGGTTCGTTTAAGGCTTTCTTTAACCAAAAATAAATTAACAAGATTTCGGCTCGTTTTGCCGACCATAAGCTCTCCCAAAGATTTTGCCTCTTCCCTTAAGCCGGCTTTTTTAACCCAAAGATCAATGATGGAATAAGGAGCCGGATAATATTTTGGATTTGCTTTTTTCCCGATTTTTCTTTTAATTATTTTTCCGGCAATTTGCCTAATCAGCGGATAATCCGCAAAACGTTTTCCAAACGGCAGCTTTTTTGTCTTTGGCCGGCGATTAACATAAAAAATCGCCGCGCTCAAAAGATGTCTTTCCGAAACAGCCTCGTCAACCAAACCTAATTTTTTAGCGGACCTCGCGTCAATAATTTTCCCGGTCAGCATCATTTCAAGAGCCGCCGCTCCTCCGATAAGACGCGGCAATCTGACGGTCCCGCCAAAACCGGGATGAATTCCCAATAACACCTCCGGCAACCCCAATCTTGTTTTTTCATTGTCCGCCGCAATCCGATATTTGCAAGCAAGAGCCAATTCCAGGCCGCCGCCTAAAGCATAACCATTTATTGCCGCGACGGTCGGAAAAGGCAATTTTTCCAAAGCGTCTAAAACCGATTGGCCGTGAAGCGCCAGTTTTTCCGCTTCTTCTTTTAAATCAATGGATTTAAATTCATTAACGTCGGCGCCAAGAATAAAGCCGCCGGGTTTTTTAGAATAAATAATCAATCCTTTGGGGAGCTCCGGCTGTTTTTTATTTATTCCCCAAACGGATATTTCCGAAATAATTTCGTTTAATTCCGCCATTACTTCTTTTGAAAGAACATTGGCGGAATGTCCTTGGAGATCAAGCCCAAGCATCGCGATTTCGTCGGATTCTTTCATACTCCAGTGTTTCATTTTTATTCCTCCTTTTTAACCAAAATCGCGCCGCCTTGGCCGCCGCCAACGCAAAGCGATGCCATGCCAAAACCTTTTGGACTTTGGAGCGACATAAGAAGATGCAAGACCAAGCGAGCGCCGCTGGCTCCCACCGGATGGCCGCAGGCGATTGCCCCGCCGTGGGGATTTAATCGTTCCGGTTCTAAATTGCCGAAAGATTCAACTCCAACTTCTTCCTTTAAATATTTTGGCTCATTAAACGCTTTCTGGCAGGCTAATACTTGAGCGGCAAAAGCTTCGTTAATTTCCAGATGTTTTAAATCTTCCATTTTCAGATTGTGTTTCAGCAAAATTTTTGAAATTGCCGGAACAGGGGCGATTCCCATTTCTCTGGGATCAACTCCCGCCCAAGAATAATCAATAATTTCGCCCAAAACCGGCAACTTAAAAGTTAAGACGAATTTTTCGCTGGCGAGCATTAACATCGCCGCTCCGTCGGTTATTTGGCTGCTGTTCCCCGAAGTGACGGCGCCGTATTTGTCAAATGCCGGTTTAAGTTTTGCCAGATTTTCCAAAGTTGAATCACGGCGAACGCCGTTGTCTTCTTTATAAATATTCCCCTTGGAATCAAAAATCGGTTCAATCTCTTTCTTAAAAAATCCCTTGTCGGAAGCTTCGCTAAAACGGCAATGGCTTCTCAAGGCGTATTTATCCTGCTCTTCCCTGTTGATGCCAAAACGATAAGCCAGCTGTTCAGCCGTGGAACCCATTGGCATATCGTATATCGGATCGGTAAGGCCCTTTATAAGAGCGATGTCCGGCTTAAGATAGCGAAATTTAAAAGAAAAAAGCTTTTTTATTTTTTCCGGCAGAGTTTTAGATCCCCTAATCTTGCCGAACCAATCGGCCATCTCCTGGCTCCACTGAATCGGCGCCCGGCTCATCGTTTCAACGCCGCCGGCAAGAATAAGATCGGCTCTTCCGGTTCGGATGGTTTCATAAGCCGTGGTAATCGCTTCAAGTCCTGAAGCGCAATTTCTCTGGACCGTTCTTGCCGGCATCCGCTTGCCCAAGCCAAGCTTTAAGGCGATTATCCTGGCAATATTCAATTCATCAGGCAAAGGAATAACATTGCCGACAATAACCTCGTCAATTTTCTCCGCGTCAAGAGGAAGTCTGGCTATTATCGGCCTTGCCGCGAACACCCCCAGATCAGCCGCCCTGAAAGGGCCGGCGACTCCGCGAAATTTCAAAAATGGCGTACGAGCCCCGTCTATGATAAATACTCTTCTCATTCCAAATCCTCCTTATATTAAGATAAAGTTAAAGAACTTGTTTATGCCTAAATTTATAATTAAAAAAAAGCCGCGTCAAGTCGTTTGACAAACTTGTTTTCGCGGCAATTTTTTTATTCTTTTTATTCTTGAATTGTAACTTTATTTATAATGACCGGCTCCAATGGCTTATCATTGGCGTCTGTCCGCGCCTGGCCGATATTTTGGACAACATCATCTCCTTCAATCACTTTGCCGAAAATAGTGTAAAGCTTTGGCAGAGATTTATCTTCAAGCATAATAAAGAACTGGCTGGAATTAGTATCAGGCCCGCGATTAGCCATCGCCGCCGCGCCTCTCAAATATCCGCGCTGATAACTTTCCGTATTCGGATTAAGTTCGTCTTCAAATTCGCCGCCATAAATGGAATCGCCGCCGCGGCCCGTGCCGGTCGGATCGCCTCCCTGAATGACAAAACCGCTGACCACGCGATGAAAAATAACGCCGTTATAATATCCTTTTTTAGCCAAGCCGATAAAATTAGCCGCGGTTTTCGGCACATCGTTCGGATAAAGTTCTATCGTGATATTGCCCATATTTGTTTCAACCGTCGCGCGCGGATTCACCGCCGCTTTTTCATTTACTTTCTTCATATTATTATCTTCATTTTTTGGCCAACTGATAAAAAAATACGCGCCTAAACCCAAGATTAGAATTACGACTAAAATTAGATACCGCTTTTTCATTTGTTTTAAATAAATAAAAAAAAATGAGCCAGCAGAGGGATTTGAACCCCCGACCTTCGCTTTACAAAAGCGTTGCTCTGCCGCTGAGCTATGCTGGCATTTCTAATCTTTTTTTTCTTCTTTTATTTCTTCTTTCAGCCCGTTCTGATGATTGTTTATTTCCCGCCAGTACTCATAATTACGGCTGCTGTTTCCGTTTTGGCCGTTTAAAATCCGCTTGCCCTTCAAATGATCGGTTATTTTTTGAAGACGGTTTTCTATTTTAAGAATTAAAAGGCGCGAACGTCTGACTGTTTTTTCCGAAGTAACGTAAAATACCGGCGCGGATTTTTCTTGAACACGCCGAAAGGCCGGAATAAGAAAACCAAAAATAAATTCGTCAAAAAACGGGCGGCTTTTCGCCAAAGCCGAAGAAATTTCTTCCGGCGGCAAAGAACGGACAAACGGCCAATATCTGAGAATGGTCGTTAAAACGCCGAGAAAAGAAACAGTAATTAAAATTGAGAAAAAAAACATACTCCGTAAGGTAAAATCTTTAACTAAACGGCAAAACGCGCGAAACGGGAAACGACGATATTTTCGCCGAATTTCTGAATGGTTTCCTTAATATATTCTTCCACCGTAATATCCGGATTTTTAACGTAAAACTGGGAATAAAGGCTCTTCTCCTTAAGATAATTTTCCAATTTGCCGTTAATAATTTTTTCTTTTATCTCCGCCGATTTATCCATTGCGACCGCTTCTTTTTCAAAAATTTCCCGCATTTCTTTTTTGATTTCCGCCGGCGCCTGATCCAAAGACAAAAAATGAGGATCCATGGCCGCAATATGCATCGCGATGTTTCCGGCAAATTCTTTAAAGGCGCTGTTTCGCGCCACAAAATCGGTTTCGCACCTTACTTCCGCCAAAACGCCTATTTTCCCTCCTAAATGGACGTAAGACGCCACTAAGCCGGAACCTGTGCGCCGAACGCTTTTTTTGTCCGCGACGCCGGCACTTTCTTTTTTAAGGAACGCCAGAGCCCGAACAAAATCGCCTTCCGCCTGCTCTAAAGCTTTTTTGCAAGCCATTACCGAAACATTAGTTTCTTCCCTTAATTTTTTGACGTCATCCGTTTTCATTATTCTTTTTCCTTTTTTTTATCTGATTTTTTATCGGAATCTTCCTCTGTTTCTTTTGTTTCTTTCCCTTCCCGGTAAGCTCCGGCGATTTTTGACAACAAATAATCCGCGCTCGCCCGGGAAGCATCGTTGGCGGGTATGGGATAAGAAATATTTTCCGGATTGGTGTCGCTGTTTAAAACGGCAATTACGGGAATATTTTTATCCGCCGCTTCTTTGGCGGCCGTCTTTTCCTCTTTAAAATCCACGACCAAAACAGCGTCGGGAAGTTTTTTCAGCGAAAGCAGGCCGCCGAAATTTCTTTCCAGCTTCTCTAATTTTTTCACGATCTCCAAACGTTCTTTTTTGGTGTATTTCTCCAGACCGCCGGTTTCTTTTTCATTTTTTAAATTTTCATAATAATCCATTCTTTTTCTGATGACGGAGAAATTAGTGATTGAACCGCCCAGCCAACGTTCATTTACATAGGATGCTCCGGCTTCCTGCGCCGCCTTTTTCACTATATCGCGAATAGCCGGCTTGGTTCCCACAAAGACGATCGTTTTCTTCTTTTTTCCCAGTTCCCGAATAAAAGCCAGAGCTTCTTCCAGTTTGGCTTTTGTTTTTTCCAAATCAAAAACTTCCACGTTATTCCGCAAACCGAAAATGTAAGGCGTCATTTTAGGATGCCGCGAGCTCCGCGAATAACCAAAATGCACGCCGGCTTTAAACATTTTTTCCAACTCCTGATCAAAATGATTATTTTTATTTTCCCGATCAAGGACAGCCATAAACAACATCATAAACAAAATCTTGTATTTTTGCAACCAAAAAGATAGAATAGCGTTATGAAAAAAGATATTCATCCCCAATATTACAATGAAGCCGCGATTGAGTGCGCCTGCGGCAATAAAAAAACCGTCGGTTCCGTCAAAAAAAATATCGCGGTGGAAATTTGCGGCGCTTGCCATCCTTTTTACACCGGCCAGGAAAAATTGATTGACGCCGCCGGACGGGTGGAAAAATTCAAAGCGCGCCGGGAAAAAGCGAAAGTCAAGCCTCACACAAAAAATAAATGACGATTAATGGAAAATTCGGAGCTTGAAAAATTAAAACAAGAATACGACCGATTGATTAAAGAACTCTCGCAAAATTGGACTCCCGAAAAATCCCGAAAACTGCAGGAGCTTTCCCGATTAATCGCTCAAATCCCGAAGAAAGAAAAAAAAGGCTTATCGGAAGAAAATCCCAAAACAATTATTTTTGAAATCAGAGCCGGCGCCGGAGGAGAAGAAGCCGCTCTTTTTGCCTATGATTTGGCCGCGATGTACAAGAAATACGCGGAAAATAAAGGCTACAAGATTTTCTTCGTAAGCGAGTCAAAAAGCGGCCAGGGCGGCTATAAAGAAGCGGTTTTTGAAATTGAAGGAAAAGACGCCTACTCGCGTTTTAAAAATGAAAGAGGCGTTCACCGCATCCAGCGCGTGCCGAAAACGGAAAAAATCGGCCGCATTCATACTTCCACCGCTTCCGTCGCGGTTCTTCCCGTTTATCCGGAAAAAATTTTGGAAATAAAACCGGACGATCTGGAAATCACTTTTTCCCGCGCCGGCGGGCCGGGCGGACAAAATGTCAATAAAGTGGAAACCGCGGTGCGTGTCCTTCACAAGCCAAGCGGATTAATCGTCCATTCTTCCGCCGAAAGAAGCCAGCAAAAAAACCGCGAAAAAGCAATCAGTATTTTAAAAGCAAAACTCCTGGAAGAACAGCGTTTAAAAGAAGAAAAAGAATCGCGCGAAGCGCGGCGCGAGCAAATCGGCTCCCAGGAACGGGTTGAAAAAATAAGGACTTACAATTTTCTTCAAGACCGCGTCACCGACCACCGTCTAAAAAAATCCTGGCATAACTTGGATAAAATAATGGCCGGCGATCTTGATCCGATTATTGAAGCGTTTGAAAATTAAGACCCGGTCAAAATATCAATCTGTTCCTGGTATTTTTTGGCCAAAGCCATCACATCATCGCCGTAAAAAGCGTAAGCCGGCTTATTCCAGTTACCGCCGGCTAAATACCTTAAGGCCGCCCGGCGTTCCGCGGCATATCCGCCGGCGGCCGCGCCGTTGTCTTTAAGCAAAAGCGCGGCGGCCATAAAAGCGTCCTTCGGATCCCACGGATCAGGAGGATTATTGCCGGTATATTTCGCGACTAATTCTTTATATCCCGTTTCACCGGCCGGATCCCACCAAGTCGCGGGCATAAATTGCGCCGGCCCCATGGCTCCGCCGCAGCCGTAATACGGCGCCTTGGAAACCGGCCTTGAATTAGGATCATTGATCATTAATTCCGAAATAATCGCCAAATAAGCGGTTTTTTGCTTTTCCGCCGACTTGCCGTAGCCGATGCGGCGATAACAATCGTACATATCCGTTTTCCAATTTCCCGACCCTAAATTAGCGCCCAGCTCAGACTCTTCGGCAATCACTCCCAAAAGGAAAGCCGGCCGCACGCCGGTCGCCTCTTGCGCGAAATTAGCGTACTCAATGGCTTTTTCAAAAGGAATGGCTTCCGAACCGCGCAAAATAAAAAGCTGGTTCTTAATCTGGGCGGCGTCTTTTTTCCGGCCGGCCAGAAGTTTCTGATATTCCTTTTCTTCGCCGCGCGTGATATCTAAAATCTTTTTCTTTTCTTTCTCCCTTTCTTCAATTCTTTTTTTTTCAAGTTCTTGAAGATAGCGAAGTTCCGATTCTTCTTTCTTTTTTTCTTCAAGAACTAATTTTTCCTCTTCGGTGTTCTCTTTGGTTGTTTTAATTTCTTCAAAAGAATCCTGAATGAATTTTTGAAGAGAATCCAAGGAATCCATATCCACGAAAAAATCGGAAAGATTTTCATAACCCAAAACAATTTCCACCAAAGTGGTGTCTCCTAATTCGTTTAATTGCCGCAAAAGTTCGGCTAAAGATTCCTTCTCGCGCCCTTGTTTGATCAAAAGCTCGCCGATAAACTCCGACTTTTCTCCAATCAGCAAATTAAGATTGTTAATCGTCAAAGTTCTGGCTTTAATGGCCAGTTTGGCTTTTTTAATTTCAGCGTTAATAACGGCGATGTCGCGCTCCAAACTGGCGGTTCCGGCTTGGATATTCTGGATAATAACCATTAATCCTCCAATTTGTTCTTCCAATTCTTTGTATTCTTCTTCCAATTTAGCCCGCTGTTCCAAAACCGCGGCCGGATCAACGGTTTGGCCTTGAGAAAACGCGAAACGGGCGCTCAAAAAAGCAGCCGCCATAAAAACGGAAATTAAGACAAAGATTTGAAATTTTCTAAAAAACATTAAGAAATCTTATCTCCTTCCTTCTCTTCTCCTTCCCCTTCTTTTTCTTCTTTCTTGCCTTTAGCTTCCACTTCAATATCTTCAAGGACGCGATCCTTCTCCGCTTCTTTTTCCTCTTCCTGCGCCTTAACCAAAACAATCACTTCGTCTTTTTCCGCTTTGATTTTAATGCCTTCTTTTAAATTAAGATCGCCGACGGTAAAATGATCGTTTAAATTCGCTAAGCCGGAAATATCCACTGAAATTTCCGATGGCAGATTTTGAGGCAAAGCTTCAACTTCAAACTTATGCGCGACTTTCACCAAAACGCCGCCCAAATTCTTCACCGCCGGAGATTCTCCTTTAAAAACTATCGGCACGACCGCCGCAATGACCTTATCCATTCTGACAGCGTAAAAATCAATGTGAAGCGGCTCGCCTTTTAACGGATCAAAAGTTACATCATGGATCAAGACGTTTTTTTTTCCGGCCGGAGTTTCCAATTCTATCACCGAAGAGCCGCCCGCTTCATTCCACGCCTTTCTGAACTCTCCGTTTTTCACGCTGAAAAGCGTATTCTCTTTTTCGTTTCCGCCGTATAAAACAGCGGGAATCAATCCTTGCCGGCGCAAAATTTTTACTTTTTTCCCTTTAATTTCGCGCGCTTGAACTTTAAGCAACATAATAAAAATAGTTTAATAAAAAACCGCCTAAAAATCAATCAATTTATAATAAGTATTTTTTAAAACTCTTTCCAGCTGGGATCTTTCAAGAGAAGATTGACGATTATATCCGTATAACGATCCCCTCTGGTCTGGCTGCTGCCTTTGAGCTTCAGGGTATATTGAGTTGGAGGAACATCAGCTTTGAGGCAAAGATCAAAGACAGAACCGCTTTCATAGTAAGTTCTGGCCAAAGGATTACGGCTGAAATTGTAGCCACCGGAATAAGTTCCTCCAACCGCGAGATAGCTGTCCAATCCTCCCCAGTCTATTATTGAGAA
>JBBTTT010000051.1:31331-32460 GCA_038064095.1 Patescibacteria group bacterium
CATTGAATCCGTTCAAAGATTCAACCGTAATCAAAGAAACATTGTTTTTATCTTCCGAAGCGCAAGTTTCAGCCTCCTTGCCCAAAATCGTTATTCCAACGGAAGAATTGGATGAAATGCTAAAAGATGGAGGTGGAGGTGGCGGAGGTGGCGGAGGTGGCGGAGATGAAGCAATCCGTTCAGCTTGAAATTTTATCTTAGCCGATCCTCCGTTTTCATAATAATGTATCCTGAATTTATGATCTCCCGCGGAAAGAGTTCTTGAACAGTCTTTTTCTTGATAGCCATGATCTCCCCAGTTATCAAGACAAAGATTTCCGTCAATATACAATCTTGAGCCGTCATCAGAACCTAATGTGAATTTATAAGTGCCGGCGTCAAAATCTCTGGTGCGGCCGGCGACAAATTGAATATTATCTGATCTGTTAAAATCAACCACGCCTCCTCCCCAATCAGCGTCAAAATTCCATCTTGTGTCTTCTCTACGTTCTCCCAAACATGTATTAGGATCATTGTAGCCGGTGTGAATTTCATGCCAAACACCGGAAGGAAAAGTCAGAGAACCGCAAGAAGTGGAAAAAGAATCAGTGCCGCCAGTGCCGCCAGTGCCGCCAGTGCCGCCAGTAACGATGCCGCTGCCTCCACAGTTAATAGTTTTTGGGGAACCGGAAAGAAGAGGATTGTTAGAATTAACCGTATTATTGATCGCGTAAGCATAAATGGAATGTGAATTTCCATCTTTTACAGCGTTCGGCGTAGCAAAAGTAAATCCATGATTGGAATTACCGCCGCACTCCGCGCCTACAGCTGATTCTCGAGTTTGATTGGCGGTTGTTTCACCGATAAAAGTCCCACTGCCGGCTGGTCCGTCTTTATAAAAATGAACGACAAGAGGAGAATTATAATTATCAGCATCGCAAGTCCAGCCTGAACTTGAACTGCAATCAGACCCGTCATGCCATCCTTTGGGATCGGTACTGCCTCCACCTCCGCCTCCACCGCCTCCGTCAGCGATTCTAGCTGGAGCGATGCCACCTCCGCCTCCTCCTCCACCTCCACCTCGATCTCCACCGCCGCCGATACCGCCAGTACCAACTAATGACACTCCGCTTCCTCCGCCTCCGCTTTC
>JBBTTT010000052.1:0-10053 GCA_038064095.1 Patescibacteria group bacterium
GATGATTTTTTTGATTTGGAAGACTCATTCTAATGCGATAAATACAAAATTTATTTCATTCATTTTGACCCCAATGGGATTTGAACCCATGTTTCAAGGTTGAGAACCTTGCGTCCTGGGCCAGGCTAGACGATAGGGCCGTTTTTATTATATTAGTATGAAATTCTTAATTTTCAAAGTATAATAAAAATATGGCTCACTATGATATTTTAATCAGAAACGGAATTGTTCTTGACGGAAAGCGCGGCCGTTTAAGGCGGGGAGATGTCGGCATCAACGGAGATAAAATAAAATTTGTCGGAGATTTGGCCGGCGAATCTTCGGCGGATTTGGAAATTGACGCGGTTGGAAAATATGTGACTCCCGGTTTTATTGACCTTACCAATCATTCCGACACTCACTGGCGGCTTTTTTCAAGCCCCAGCCAAGAAAGCATGCTTTATCAAGGCGTAACAACCGTTTTGGGCGGCAATTGCGGCTCTTCTTTGGCGCCGTTGGTCAGCGGCGAAGACATAGAAGGATTGGAAAAGTGGACGAACGTTTCTGAAATAAACATCAATTGGCAAACAATGGATGAATTTTTAAAAGAAGCGGAAAAACAAAAATTAGGAGTGAATTTTGCCACTTTAGTCGGACACGGCACGCTTCGCCATGGATTAATCAAGGAAAGACGCCCGGCCAGCCCGATGGAAATTAATCAAATGCGGCTTCTTTTAGATCGTTCCCTTAAAGCCGGCGCTTTCGGGCTTTCAACCAGTTTGGGAACGATTTATGAAAAATCGGCTTCCAAAGAAGAAGTCCTTGAACTTTTGAAAGTCGCGGCTAAACACGGCGCTTTTTCAAAACATCATTTAAGAAATGAGGGGGTAAATATCCTGCCGGCTGTTTCGGAAATTATCGGTTTTGCCAGAGAAAGCGGAGCGCGCTGCCAGATTTCTCATTTGAAGACGATTGGCCGCCGCGCTTGGGAACATACTCAGAATGTTTTAAATTTAATTGAACAAGCGAGAAAAGACGGTTTTGAAATAACCGTTGATGTTTTTCCTTATACCAGCACGGGTTCCAATCTTTTTACGCTTTTGCCGGCTTGGATTTTGGGAGAAGACGAGGGGGCTATTTTAGAACAAATTCGCGATCCAAAAAAAAGAAAAACCGTTCTTTTATCTTTAAAAGAATTAACTTTCCATTACGAACGGATTATCATCGCTTCGGTGGCGCGCGGAGCTTTAGGCGTTGTGGGAAAGACGCTTTTGGAAATCGCCGAAAACGCGGGGAAAACACCCGAAGAAACGATGCTTGACCTTTTGGACATTAACGAGCTTCGCGTGAGTATTTTCAATGAAGTTTTAAAAAAAGAAGATATTGAAAAATTTATCGTTCAGGAATACGCCATGGTTGCTTCTGACGGCCTAGGTTACGCGCCGGCGGACGCCTCTGAAAAAAACTTGCCCCATCCGCGTTCTTTCGGCGCTTTCCCAAAAATTTTTGCCGATTTCGTAAAGGAGAAAAATTTATTCGGCTGGGAAGACGCGGTTTATAAAATGAGCGGTTTTCCGGCTTCGGTTTTAGGATTAAAAGACAGGGGAATTCTGGAAAAAGGAGCGATTGCCGATCTCGCGGTTTTTGATCCGGAAAATATTAAAGATGAAGCAACTTCCGAAAATCCTTTTAAGTTCGCGAAAGGGATGGAGTGGGTGATAGTCAACGGCCGCCCCGTTATAGAAAAAGGTTCTTTTACGGGAATGCTGAACGGAAAAATTCTTAAAAAATCTTAAAATGCCGTTTTTTAAAACTTATGACAAACCGTTCGCGATAATTTTCGGGGCTTTGGTTCTTTTCGGTTTTTTGGCTCTGGCCTCGGCTTCTCTCGGCCAAGCCGCCAAAGAAGGAATTTCTTTTTATAATTATCTTTCCCGCCAAATTATTCTCGGCCTGGGATTGGGCGGCATTTTATTTTATTTTGGTCTGCGCTTGCCTTATAAATTTTGGCGCCGGTTGGCGCTGATTATATTTTTAGCGGGATTAGGATTGATGTTTTTAGTTTACGTGCCGTATTTTGGATTCAGCCACGGGGGAGCTCAGCGCTGGCTTAATTTCGGGTATTTTTTCTTTCAGCCGGTGGAATTCTTAAAATTCGGCTTTATCGTCTATTTGTCTTCCTGGATGGCTTCCCGAAAGGAAGAAATAGCCTCTTTTAAATTCGGTTTGGCGCCTTTTTTCGTGTTTTTAGGGCTAATCGGTATTTTGCTTCTTTTTCAGCCGGATATGGGAAGTTTCGGCGTAATCGGACTTACGGCCCTTGTTTTATTTTTTATCGCCGGAGCAAAAAAATCGCATTTGGCGGCAATAGTCATTTTAGGTTTAGCGGCAACGGCTTTGCTGGTGGCATACGAGCCCTACCGCGCTTCCCGGTTTATGACTTTCATTAATCCGGAAGATGATTTGAAGGGCGCCGGCTGGCAGCTTCATCAATCTTTAATCGCCATCGGTTCGGGGGGCATTTTGGGAAAAGGTTTCGGCCGGGGCATCCAAAAATTTGACTATCTGCCGGAGGCGGCGGGGGATTCAATTTTCGCGGTTATCGCGGAAGAATTCGGCTTTTTAGGCGGATTTTTTTTGATAGCGGCATTTTTGTTTTTTTTCTGGCGGGGACTTCTTATCGCCAAGAACGCGCCGGATGTTTTCGGTAGACTTCTGGTTTCCGGATTTGTTATACTTATAGTATTGCAAGGTTTTATTCATATAGGGGGATTAACCGGACTCATCCCTTTGACTGGTTTGCCTTTGGTTTTTATAAGTCAAGGAGGCTCGTCGCTTGCCGTTTCGTTTTTGATGGCGGGAGTAATTTTGAATGTTTCAAAATATAATAAATACTAAAATATGAAAATCTTAATGGCCGGAGGAGGGACCGGCGGACATTTTTATCCGATCGTGGCCGTGGCCCACGCCTTGCGCGAATTAGCGGAAAAAGAGCGCATCGCGCGCCTTGATCTAATTTTAATGTCGGATACCCCTTACGACGAAAATATTTTAAGGCAAGAAGAAATTATTTTTGAAAAATCTCCCGCCGGAAAATTGCGGCGTTATTTTTCTTTTAAAAATTTCAGCGATATTTTTAAAACTTTTTTCGGCATTTTGCGCACTTTATGGAAAATGTTTTTGGATATGCCTGACGCGATTTTCGCCAAAGGGGGATACGCCAGCTTTCCCACCTTGGTCGCGGCAAGAGTTTTTAGAATTCCGGTGCTTTTGCATGAATCAGACGCAATCCCGGGTCTGGTCAATCGTTGGGCGGGAAAATTCGCCAAAAAAATCGCCGTGTCTTTCCAGGAAAGCGCGTTGTATTTTCCCAAAGATAAAACCGCTCTTTTGGGAAATCCGATAAGAAAAAGAGTGATAAGCGGCAACGCGGATGCAGCGCGCCGCGTTTTTGGTCTGGAAAAAAACATTAAGACAATTTTAATTCTCGGCGGCTCGCAGGGCTCCCAAAAAATAAACGATACGGTTCTGGCGATTCTTCCTTCTTTGGTTGAAAATTATAATGTAATCCATCAATGCGGAAAATTAAATTATGAAGAAGTAAACCAAAGAACGCCGGTTATTCTAAAAGATTCTTCTTTCGCCAAGCGTTATTATCCGACGCCTTTTCTGGCCGAAGGCGATTTAGGCGACCTTTCCAGGACGGCGGATTTGGTGGTGTCCCGGGCCGGCGCCGGCGCCATTTTTGAAATAGCCGCTTGGGGGCTGCCCAGCATTTTAATCCCTTTGGATAATTCCGCCGGCGACCATCAAAGAAAGAATGCTTATATTTACGTGAAAAAAGGCGCGGCCGCGATCATTGAGGAAAAAAACTTAAAACCGCACATTTTTCTGTTTGAAATAGAAAAACTTTTGCGCGACGAAGAAAAAATAAAAAAAATGAAGATTGCGGCCCGGGATTTCGCCAAAATTGACGCGGCGGAAAAAATCGCCCGCGAATTAATGAATATGGCGTTAGAACATGCCCAATAAGACGGTAAAAACCCGCATTGCTCCGTCGCCCACCGGTTTTCTGCACATCGGCACGGCCCGCACCGCGCTTTTTTCCTGGATTTTTGCCCGCCAGAATAAAGGAAAATTTATTCTGCGCGTTGAAGACACGGATTTAGAGCGCTCTGAACCGCGTTTTGAGAAAGACATTATTGAAGGTTTAAAATGGCTTGAAATTGGCTGGGACGGCGAAACATACCGCCAATCCGAGCGGCTTGATATTTATGAAAAATATCTTGCCCGTCTCTTGAAAGACGGCAATGCTTTTTGGTGCCGTCACAGCGAGGAAGAATTAGCCGAGGAACGGGCAAGGCAAATGAAAAAAAACGGAGCGCCGCGCCATTTTTGTGAATTCAGAGATGACCCCTTTCAAGGCCGGAAAAAATCCGGCCCCGGAATAATCCGTTTTAAAAATAACGCCAAAGAAGACATAAAATTCAACGATCTTATCCGCGGCGAAATTGTTTTTTCTCCGGAAACTTTGGGAGATTTTTCTTTAGCCAAGGATTGGCGAGCCCCGCTTTATAATTTCGCGGTGGTGGTTGACGATTTTGAAATGAAAATTTCGCACATTATCAGGGGGGAGGACCATATTTCCAACACGCCAAAACAGATTTTGATTCAAAAAGCTTTGGGTTTTTCTTTGCCTCAATACGCTCATTTACCCCTTATTTTAAACAAAAATCGGGCTAAACTTTCCAAAAGAGACGGCGCGGTTTCAATAAACGATTACCGGAAAGAAGGTTATTTGCCGCAAGCGGTGTTTAATTTCATCGCTCTTTTGGGCTGGCATCCGAAGGACGATCAAGAAATCTTTTCCCGCGAATATCTGCTGAAAGAATTTTCTTTCGGACGCGTGCAGAAAGGAGGAGCGGTTTTCAACCTTGAAAAATTAAACTGGATGAATAAAGTTTATCTTAAATCGTTGAAGATTGGGACGGCGGCGGATTACGCTTTAAATTTTTTACCGGAAGAATGGCGGAAAATTTGCGCCAAAAACAAAAAATTCTGGCAAAATATCGTTAAACTTGAAAAAGAAAGGATTGTGAAATTTTCGGAATTGGCGGGAAAAATTGATTATTTTTTTAAAGAGCCAGTTTATCCAAAAGAGATTTTATGCTGGAAAGAAAAGCAGGATTATCAAGATATTGTGCGACATTTAATTTATATTTTAAAATTATTTGAAAAAATGCCGGCTTTGTCTTTTTCCGAAAATAAGATGGAAAAAGCAATAATGCCTTACGCTGAAAAAGAGGGAAAGGGGGATGTTCTTTGGCCTTTGCGAACCGCGCTTTGCGGTAAAAAATATTCTCCCGGCCCCTTTGAAATAGCGGCGGTTCTCGGGAAAAAAGAAGTTTTAAAGCGGTTGAAAAATGCTGTTGAAAAAATACAAAATTAAATTCACGGTCGGCGTTTTATTTATTTTTGGCTTTTGGTTTTTAACCAATGTTAATATTGATAATGTTTTTGCCTCAAAAATAGACGAACTTAAAGCGCAGATAAGCGGGCGTTCCCGGGAAATTGAAGAAATAGACAAAGAAATCGCAAAATACGAATCCAAGCTCACGGTAATTGAAGAAGAATCGCGCACTCTTCAAACGCAAATATCAAAAATAAATCTTTCCTTGTCAAAAACAAAAGCGGACATAAAACGGGCTGAATCCGCAACGAATAAAACCCAGCTGGAAATAGAAAAAACTCTTCTAGAGATTACCGCCAAAGAAGGAGAAACAGAGGAAAACAGGAAAAATTTGGCCGAAACCTTAAGGGAAGTATATAAAATGGAATCCGAATCATTGGTGGAAATCCTGCTCAAAAATGAAAAAATATCGGATTTTTTCGGTGATTTAAAATATCTGGAAAATTTGGAGGCGGGCATCGGCGATAAGCTTGAATTTCTCCGCCAAGCAAAAAATCTTTTGGAAGAAAAAAACAAAGAATATCTTGGCGAGAAACGCCGCTTGGCGGAGTTAAAAGACGAATTAGGCGATCGAAAAGCCATTGAAGAAACGATGCGGCTGGAAAAAAAGAATATCTTAAGCGCGACTCTGAATAAAGAAACCGGGTTTCAAAAAATCTTGGAAGAAAAAAGAAATCAAAAAGAACAATTTGAAAGGGAATTAATGGAACTTGAATCTTCTCTTCGCGTCACCATTGATCCGGAGAGCATTCCGGCGGCGCGCGCCGGAATTTTAAAATGGCCTTTAGGCGAAGAGTATATGAAACAATGTCGTTCTTACGATAATTTGCTTAAAAATATTTTTTGCGTCACTCAATATTTCGGCAATACGAAATTCGCCCGATCCGGAGCTTACGGCGGCCAAGGACACAACGGCATTGATTTTAAAGCGACGGTCGGCACGAAAATTTACGCGGCTCTCGGCGGAACAGTGAAAGGAATCGGGGACACCGACCTTATCCCCAAATGCTACTCTTACGGAAAATGGGTTTTAATTGAACATCAAAACGGGCTTTCTTCTCTTTATGCCCATCTTTCGCGGATAAAGGCGTTGCCGGGACAAGAAATAAACACTGGAGATTTAGTCGGCTATTCCGGAAATACCGGCTATTCCACGGGGCCGCATCTTCATTTTACGGTTTACGCGAGCCAGGGAGTGGAAATAAAACGGCTGGGAGACATTAAAAAGATTACCAAATGCGCGGAAACGCGCATTCCCGTAGCGCCGCTTGAAGCTTATCTTAATCCGTTGGATTATTTGTAGAATAACTATGGTATAATTTAAGGTATGAATCAAGGATTTATCCAATTTATTGTCATATTATTATTGCTTTTGGTGATAATCAGCTTAATGGGGGTCAGTCTTTTGGATGTTATTAATAACAAATTAGTCAGGGATAATTTTTCTTTTGTATGGAATTTCAGTAATTGGCTTTGGGATAATTATCTCCATAGTCCGGTAAAAATCGCCTGGCAGCTTTGGGTAGAACTTTTATGGGAACCGTTTGTGGGAGCGATGAATAAAATAAGGGAAGGCAAATCTCCTAATCTTGGCGAACAGAAAAGTTTTTGAATAATGATATTTAAGGTAATGTCGTAAAAGGTGTATTGTGCGACATTCAATAGTTAATTCCCCCGCCGGCCATTCGCTGACATTATATTTATTTTTTATGCGCACTTCTTATTCCGCTTTAGATACCTATAAAACTTGTCCGCTTAAATATAAATACCAAGAAATAGACAGAATAAGAGTTCCTAAAAGCAAGGAAGCTGTTTTTGGCACGATTATTCACGGCGCTCTTAAATTTATGTTTAAAAGAGACCCCCTCTATCCCGCTTTGGATGAAGTTATCAATTTTTTCGGCGAAAAATGGCAAGAACAAAAAAAAGAAAAAGTTGAATGGTCCGAAGAAGAACAGGACGCTTATTATCAGGACGGTTTGGATTTGCTTAAAAAATTTTACGCCAAGAACCAGCCCTGGAATTTTAATGTTGTTGATTTGGAAACCCGTTTTGAAATGCCGCTGGAAACCCATATTTTAACCGGCATCATAGACAGAATTGACAAACCCGATGAAGACACTTACGAAATTATTGATTATAAGACGGCGCGCCGGATGCCTTCCCAGGAAGCACTTGACCAAAATCTTCAGATGTCAATTTATCATCTGGGGCTTATCCGGCGCTGGCCGCATCTTGAAAACAGAAAAATCAAATTAAGCCTTTATTTTCTGAAACACGGGGAAAAAATATCCACGATCCGCGACGAACAATCTCTCCAAGAAACAAAACGTTCCGTTTTGAGCCTTATTAAGGAAATAGAAAAACGAAACGAAAATAAAGACTTTCCTCCCACGCCCGGCCCTCTTTGCGATTGGTGCGGCTACAAGCCGATTTGCCCCATTTGGATGCATCTTTATCAAAAAGACAAAACCGAACCGGATGAATCAAAAATTCAGGAAATAATAAAAGAATATTTTGAACTTAAAGAAAAATCGCGAAAAGACGCGGTTAGAATAAAAGAAATTCAGACTGCCTTTTTTGATTATATGCGCCAAAAAAATGTGCTTCGCCTTTTCAGTAATGACGGCTATGTGAGCAAAACAACCAAAATTAGCGTCAAATACGATTTAAAAAAAGTGAGAGCCGTGCTTGAACCCCTTGGCCGATGGTCTGAAATTCTCAAAGCCGATGAAAAAAAGATAACGGATCTCCTCCCTGCCCTGCCGCCGGACGCGCAAGAAAAAATCAAAGCCGCGTCCGTCGTCAAAACCGGCGAAATTCTGACCGTCTCGCGCGGAAGATTTCGGAAGATTTCATAAGAAAAATTATTTTAATTTAAACTGAAATCAATCAAACTGCTTTTAATGATTTTATCGTCCGTTTCAAAACCTTGACGGAAAATAACTTTTTCCGTGTAATCAATATCTTTAAAATAAGCTAATTGCGCGCGGAAAATTTTCTCGTTAAATTCGGAAAAAAAAATCTCTTACGCATATTTATACATATTTTTTAAAATATAGATTGAAGTAATTTTTGATTTTTGGCCGATAATTGCTTCTTTTTTGTTTTATTTGTTTCGTAAAAATACGAAAAGATTTCTTGATTCCCAAAATAGAAAACATTTTTTTAACATCATTAAAATCGCCGTAATTTAAAACTCTTTCCACGATGACATCTTCGGAAAGATTATCGTAATTTTCGGTATCCCAAACAAGATAAGGTCTTTCTTTAATAAAATCGTTGATTCTCATTTTAAAATTATATCATTTTAATGTTATTTCTACAACGGCATTTTTTTAATCGTCTCGCGCGGGAAAATTTTAAAACCGGAGTATTTTTTAAAATTTAAGTAAAAATTTTTACTCAAAAATCATGACATCGGGGACTTTTGGCGGAGCGCCGCCGCACTCGCTGTCATAATCGCAACCCGGCGGAGTGAAGTTTGATGTCCATCTCGCAATGCCTTTGGAGACGCGGAATTCGTCGAGATAGCCAAGAAATCCTTGCACCCCCAACAAGGTTGAGTTGGCGCCAATATAAAGACTGCCAGTGGCATCAGACACGGTAATTGCTGTTGCGCTAGCTTCTAAATTACCATTGACAAATAGTTTTGTGGTAGCCCCATCGCTAACCAATGCAATATGATACCAAGTATTCAAAGCAAGTACTGTAGTAGAGTTCATTGCTGTCGCGGCTAAATTACCAACTCTAATTGTGTTGGCAGTACCACCACAATCGTAACCAATTCCCCACCAGACGGGCCCGGGCCCCTGCAAAATCATATACTGACATACTGTGTTATTTGCAGTATTCATCCAAAAATCAATCGTGAATGCCCCACTGCCAAAGTTCCAGTCGTCATTATCCGGTATTTCTAAATAATCGTTGGCGCCATCACCATAAAAATTTCCGCTGCTGCCCCCAAAACGCGACTGCGTGGTGGAGATCTGCACGCTGCCGGTCGCCGTCACGGTTTTGGGCGTCGTCTCGGAATCGGTGAAGGTCGTCGAGCCGTTCGCGCCGTCATTATGAAGCAGTAATTTCGTGTAGCTGTCGTTGCCCGTGGCTGAAACGAAATTCATCAATGAAAAGCCGGCCGTTAAAATAATTAAAAAAACAAGTATTGAAATATAAATGATTTTCTTTTTCTTTTTTTTCATCATATTATAATTTTAAAAAATTTAAAATTATTTAATAGGATTAATCGGCATCTTCATTAATGTTGGTGGTAACGGTTATAATATTGGGATTTGAAGCTTGTGTACCAACTTGAATCTTAAAATCTTCCCTCATTATCCAGGTGTTATTGGCGATAGCGCCGTCATCGCTGACTCCCGAAGAAGAACATTGAAGTTCATCGGTCCAATTTGTTCCGTCGCCAAATCTGATAAAAACAGTCCCGGTATCTGTTTTACAATACATTTTATTTAAAGTTATGGGCCGGATGTTATTCATTAAAAGAATGGTTGTTGTTCCCGAAGCGCCATAAGATCCGATATAGGCAAGCGTTGAACTGGCTAAAATTATATTTTTATTCTTGGCGTTATACAAAGATTTTTCAG
>JBBTTT010000053.1:0-1205 GCA_038064095.1 Patescibacteria group bacterium
CGCGCCGTCAGTTCCGTTCAAAAAAGGTTCGGATTTCGTCAAACAAACGCACCAAGATTAAACTTTCCGATTTTTGGCCGAGGAGATTGGCCGCGCGAAGCGCGGAAAACGCGGTTATTTAAAAATTTTAATAAAGAGGGAGGTTTTTTTATGGACAAGAAAATTTTAATGTGCGAGCCGAAATATTTTTTTAAAGGCAAACCCCATTATCAAATAAACGATTGGATGAGAGAAAAACAACCGATTGATTACCAGCTGGCTGGAAGGCAGTGGCAAAATCTTTACGAAACCTATCTTTGTTTACGGATAAAAATCAACTTAATTGAACCGAAAATTTCGCTTCCCGATATGTGCTTTACGGCAAATTGCGGTTTAAATTTAAAAAACTTTTTTATCTTAAGCCGATTTAGAAAAATTGAACGCCGGAAAGAAAGTTTTGTTTTTGAAAAGCATTTTTTAAAGCATTATTCCGATTTTAAAACAATAAAACTTCCAAAAAATGAAGGAATGTTTTTTGAAGGCCAAGGGGATATTGTCAAGATTGACGAAAAAAATTTAATAATCGGGTACGGCAAACAAAGAACTTCTTTGACCGGAGCTAATTTTATTAGAGAAACTGCCGAAAAATTAGAAATTTCCGTTAAACCGGTGGAATTATTAATTTCTGGAGGAAAAAATAAAAAATCTTTTTATCATTTAGACACTTGTTTGCGCTTTTTGCCAAAAACCAAAACCTTTTTAATTTATTCGCCGTCTTTTAAAAAAGACGATCTGAAAAAATTAGAAAAAATCGGGGAATTGATTTTTCTTGATTATAAAGAAGCGGAAGGATTAACCGCTAATATAGTTATCCATCAAAATTTCGCGATCAGCGGTTTTTTAAATGACAGGATTAGAAAAATTT
Source organism: Patescibacteria group bacterium (assembly GCA_038064095.1). GTDB lineage: Bacteria > Patescibacteriota > Minisyncoccia > JACROR01 > JACROR01 > JACPLO01. The sequence continues at coordinate 905 of JBBTTT010000053.1, forward strand.
TAGAAAAAGGAGGTTATAATCCGATTTACATTAATCTTTCCGAATTTAAAAAAGCCGGCGGCGGCGCGAAATGTTTAACTTTTGAATTTTGAGCCATGCCGCAAATAAAAAAAATACCCTGCCGATAAGATCGGCAGGGTTCTTCTTTTTAATCGTCGCAATCATCGCAATAAGGCGAATCTTCTTTTTCGTATTTTGTTAATTCCGGAAGCAGTTTTTCCACTTCTTCCAGAACCTCTTTTTTATTTTTGCATTTGGCCGCGTTTATTTGAGCCATCAACGCTCCATGCATATGTTCATA
>JBBTTT010000053.1:1305-4197 GCA_038064095.1 Patescibacteria group bacterium
AATTTATTTCTATGATAATTTTCCCGGGCATTTTTTATACCTCCTTTGCCAAAACGCTGCTAACGGCTTTTTTAAACCGCATTAGAGCACAATTTAATTGTTCTTCATTTATTATTAAAGGCGGCATAATTCTAATTGTTTTTAAGCCGCATCCCATCATTACCAACCCTTGACGATAACCTTCTTCAACAATTTTGTTTCTTATTCCAGGAGATTCAAATTCCACTCCCCACATCAATCCTTTTCCTCGGACCTCAATGATTATCGGAGAAAAATCTTTTTTAAGTTCTTTTAATTTTTTTTCAAGAATTAATCCCATTTTTTCCGCTTTTTCAATGAGATTGTTTTTTTCAATAATATCAAGCGTGGCGTTGGCCGCCGCGCAAGCCAGCGCGTTGCCGCCGAAAGTTGAAGAATGCCTGCCTTTTTCCTTAAAATCCATTTCTTTTTTAAAAATAGCGGCGCCGATCGGCAATCCTCCGCCAAAGCCCTTCCCGAGCAAAACAATGTCCGGTTTTAAATTAAAATGTTCGGAAGCGAGCAGTTTTCCGGTTCTGCCCCAGCCGGTTTGAATTTCATCGGCAATCAAAGGAATTCCATTAGAGCGGCAAAATTTTTCCAATTCCTTTAATTGATCGTTGTCCGGCAAATTGATTCCCCCTTCTCCTTCTATCGGTTCAATAATCGCCGCGACAATATTTTTTAAATCAATTTTTTTATTTTTAAAAGCGGAATTTATTTCTTTCGCTAAATTTACTTTGGCAGACGGGAAAGGAAGCCTTAACGCCTTATAAGCCATCGGAAAATGTTTTATCCTGACTTCCTTTTTGGGATCCATTAAAGGCAGGGCGTATCCGCTCCGGCCGTGAAAAGCTCCGTCAAAACACACAACGATTCCTTCTTCCGGTTTTTTTAATTTTTTTTGGTCAAAGCAAAGTTTAATAGCCGCTTCAGTCGTTTCCGTCCCGGAATTGGTAAAAATTAATTTTCTTTCGTCGCCGAAAATATTTTCTATTTTTCCGACGACTCTTTCGGCAAAATCCAGAGTAATCTTATTATGCCAGTCATGATGAAGAATGTTGGCGTAGCCTCTGCTTATCAGATGCCAAAATATCGCTTCAATAAAATCATTTTGAGCGTAGCCGATATTTGCCACTCCAATTCCGGAGGTCAAATCAAGATAAGAATTGTTTTCCGCGTCAAAAATATAAATATCTTCCGCTCTGTCCACGATAATCGGCGTTTCCACCGTGGTGGTGGCGTAATATCTTTCCGCTTTTTTAAAATACGCTTTAGTGTCCATTTTTACCCCCTTGTTTATTCACATCCATTGTTTATATTGCAGGCGCAATTATGGGTGTAAGGGTTTTTGTTAAAAAACTTATTTATTTTAAATTACCACATATTCCAAATTTTACAAGGGCGCGGCAATATGATAAGACAGAAGTACCGGCAAGCATGTTGGCGATAAAAGAAAATGAAATATTGGCTAATCATTCAACTTTTAAAATTGGCGGACCGGCTAAGTATTTTACCGTTGTTGAATCAAAAAAAGAATTGATTGAGGCGATTGATTTCGCGGAAAAAAGAAACCTGCCTTTTTTTGTTTTGGGCGAAGGAAGCAATATTTTATATCGCGATAAAGGATATAATGGCCTTGCCGTAAAAATACGAATACAACATATTAAGGCGCAAAATTCTGAAATTATTGCCGGCGCCGGCCTGCCTTTCAGCAAATTAATTATGGAATCCGTTGGCGCCGGATTAACCGGTTTGGAATGGGGAATGGGAATCCCCGGGACCGTCGGCGGCGCGGCAGCCGGCAACGCCGGCGCCTACGGCCATTCAATATCCGAATTCGTGAAAAACATTTCGGTTTTAAGTTTAAGAGGCGGCGGGTCCGCCGGCCGGCAAATAAAAAATTATCCGGTTGGAAAATGCGATTTTATTTATCGCGGAAGCAGATTCAAAAAATCGGACAACCGTGAAATTATTTTGGAAGTTGGATTTAACTTAGAAAAAGGCGACCAAGAAAAAAGCAAAAAAATAATTCAAGGAGTTTTGGAAGAAAGAAGAAATAAGTCCGTTCCTTATCCTTCAGCCGGCTGCGTGTTTAAAAACATAATTATTGACGAATTAAAAAATAAAGAAGGATTTTTAAAATTGATTCCGCGGGAGAAAATCAAGGGAGGAAAATTTCCGGCGGGCTGGCTGATAGAAAATTGCGGGTTGAAAGGCAGGCAAATCAACGGCGCTAAAATAGCGGAAGAACACGCCAATTATATCGTTAATGCCGGCGGAGCGGCTTCCGGCGATGTCATTAAATTGATTGGTCTTTGCAAACAAAAAACGCGGGAAAAATTCAATCTGGATTTGGAAGAGGAAATCGTCGTGATGTGATTTTTTTGCCGGCGTGGTGAAATTGGCAAACACGCGCGGTTTAGGACCGCGTGCCGTAAGGCTTAGAGGTTCAAATCCTCTCGCCGGCATATTTTGGAAAATTTTTTAATCGGTTATAATGTCATAATAAATGGTTGTCCCGCGAGCATAATTTAGTGGCAGAATACATCCTTGCCAAGGATGATATCGGGGTTCGATTCCCCGTGCTCGCATAAAAATAAGGAAGTAAATGCAAAGCATTTAATGACTATATTTTTTATAGCGAGACCGGGGAATCGAACCGAGCCGCCGCGAAGTCTGATTGCGAGGAACGAGCAATCAGTGGCGGCGAGTGGGGGCCGATGGAGCGAGATTTTTGTGAGTCTGAAAGACGAAACAAAAATCCGCGAGAGTGGCCGATTCCCCGTGCTCGCATAATAAACGAAGTGTATTTTAGTAATATCTTTATAAAAAAAGCCCACGAGCGTGGGCAATAGCATTTTTAGCTTTATT
>JBBTTT010000054.1:0-9973 GCA_038064095.1 Patescibacteria group bacterium
TCATTCCCTGATTTTTATTCATAACCCCCGCCATCAAAATAACTGCCAGGCCGCCAGAAAAAGATTCGCTTTTGAAGAAATTTTCTTGATTCAGCTCGCCAGAATGAGAGAAAAAATCCGAAGAGAAAAAAAATCCGCTCCGGCGATCGCCGATTCCAACCTTAGTGATTTTTTAAAAACCCTTCCTTATAAACTGACCAACGCTCAAAACAAGGCTCTGGCCGACATTACCAAAGACTTGAAGAGGCCCTCGCCGATGGCCCGGCTTCTGGAGGGAGATGTCGGTTCCGGCAAGACCGCGGTGGCCGTCGCCGCCAGCTGGATCGCGATCAAGGCCGGCGGCCAAGTCGCGTATATGGCTCCAACCGAAGTTCTGGCCCGCCAGCATTTTAAAGAATTTTGCGAAAGATTTTCTTTATTCAACTGGCCGATTAAAATAGGATTAATCACTTCTTCGGAATGCTTGAAATTCCCTTCTAAAACCAAACCGGACGAACCGACTCATATCAACCGTTCCCAGCTCCTTCGCTGGCTGAAACAAGGAGAAACGCCGATGCTGATCGGCACTCACGCCTTGATTCAAAAAAGCGTCCGGTTTAAAAATCTGGCTCTGGTTATTATTGACGAACAGCATCGCTTCGGCGTTGGCCAAAGAGCCAAATTGGCTAAAAAAGAAGCGGAAAACGCGCCTCACCTTCTTTCAATGACCGCGACGCCCATTCCTCGCACTCTGGCTCTGACAATTTACGGAGATTTAGACCTGACGCTTTTGGATGAAATGCCGCCGCAGAGAAAAAAAGTCATCACCGAAATCGTCTTGCCGCAAAAAAGAAACGAAGCTTACGAAAAAATCCGCCAAGAAATCAAAAACGGCCGCCAAGCTTACGTCGTCTGTCCGCGCATTGAAACCGCCGCCCAAAACGCCAATTCCTTTTTAACTCTAAATATGAAAGCGGTTAAAGAAGAATATCAAAAATTATCAAAAGAAATATTTCCAGAATTTTCAATCGGAACGCTTTACAGCAAAATGAAACCTAAAGAAAAAGAAAAAACAATGGCTGATTTTAAAATAGGGAAAACGAAAATTTTAATCGCCACTTCGGTCATAGAAGTCGGAATCAACGTCCCGAACGCCACCGTTATTTTGATTGAAGGCGCCGAGCGTTTCGGCTTGGCCCAGCTCCATCAATTAAGAGGCCGGGTTATCAGAAGCGTTCATCAACCCTATTGTTTTATTTTCAGCGAATCAAAAACTAAAAAGACGCTGGAACGGTTAAAATCGCTCGTTCAAGCCAAAAACGGCTTTGAACTGGCCGAATATGATTTAATGTTCCGCGGCCCCGGCGAGCTTTCCGGCAAAAAACAATGGGGCATTTCCGATATAGGAATGGAAGCGCTGAAAAACATCAAAATGGTGGAAGCGGCCCGCCAAGAAGCCCGCGCCATTCTGGAAAAAGACTTGGAACTTAACAGTTGGCCGGAATTAAAAAACCGCCTCTTCGTCAGCCAGCAGCAAAACATTCATTTTGAGTAAAAAAAAATGGAATAAAAAAATAAATTTATCTTTTTTTAGGCGTTACCCAGAAACCAAGATAACGGCCAAGGAGAAGACGCGTTTGGGCGTCCAAACCGGGAATGGCGCCAAAAAAAATAATAGTAAAAGGAATTAAAAGCCACTGCGCTATGACAGCGGCGTATTTAATTTTTCCCAAATATTTCGGCTTAGGCGGCAAAAGACTGGTGGAAATTATGGCCGAAATCACCAATCCCGACATCGCAACGATCATTAAAGCGCGCGTTACCCGCGGCAAATTATAAGAAAGCAAGGTAGCGTTAAATTCCTGGCCGCCTAATAAAAGCGGCAGCCAGCCGAGAATAAAAATCAAAATCGGATTGGTGGGCAGCGACCAAAACCCCTCCAATTGAGTCAAAATCATCCGCGCTTTTTTCCGCCAAGGAATTTTTTTATTTTTCAGACAGCCGAACATCAGATACGGCAAATTTTCCACTCCCCACGTCCAGCGTCTTTGCTGCTTATAAATATTTTTTATCGTTTGCCAAAAATTATCGCCCACATTGGCGTCCAAAGAAACCGGATAAGAAAGCGGTACCATCCGATAATCGCCGTCATAACGGAAAAAAAGATTCCAAAAAATACGCGAATCTTCAGAAACCATATTTTTCTGCCAATAATCCGCTTCCAGCAGCGCTTTAAAATTCAAAGAATGCGAGGAAAAACTGACCAGCCGTTCCGGCCGCTCCTGCTGCATCATCTGCCAAAAAGTGCCGGAGGTCGCCACGACCCGGGAAAGAACCGGCGCCTTCCAAATGTTATTGTTATAAAGAGGCACCGGCTGAAAAGAAGAACGATAAGGATAATCCGCGGTCAAAAAATGATAAGTCAAACAGAAAAAATATTGAGGATAAACCTGAGTATCTATGTCAAAAGCGGAAACTAAAATATTTTCGTAAGGGATTTTTAAAACATCAATAACTTCTTTTTTCGCTTTTTTCGCGGCCCAGGCGATGTTCGCTCCTTTCCCCGGAATTTCTCCGGAAAGTCCGGCCGGATGGACGGTTGTCAAAAATTTTCCGAAACGAAAAGCATATTTTTCTTCAATGCAACGGGCTGTTTCTTCGGCAGATTCACCGGCCCGCGCTTCCGCCGCCAAAACCACAATCATTCTTTCTCTCGGCCAGCTACTCTCCAAAATTTTATCCAAAGTATTCTTTATCACGCCGATATCTTCTTTATAAAAAGGCAGAAGCACCATTTGCCAAATATGTTCGGATTTTAAATTTTCCAGTTTTTTCCGCCAATCAATTTCCAGATAATGCCGCGTCCTTTTCCAGTTAGCGCGAAGATGCGCCGAAAGATAAACAGTTTTAACAACCCAATAAATATCAAAGATAATGATAAAAACCGCCATCCAAACCGGCCTAAACCAGGAAAAAAATATTGCTCCCAATATCGTCCCCCAGGAAAGCGCGCCCGGCAGAATTTCCAAAAATCTATAGGCAAATTTATCGCTGCCGGAAAAATCTTTCGCGGTGGCCGCGTTTAAATAGGAATGTTTCATATTTTTATTTTACCGGAAAAAACGCAATAAAAAAAGCTTCGCGAAAGCGAAGCTTTTAAATTTAAAAATTATTTGCTTATTTTAATTTGTTTTCCGTTAAATTCAAATTCAACGGAATTTTTATCAACAACTGTTTCAAGAAACACCCTTTTCCCCCAGAGAAAGTACAAATTCTGCAAAGTGCCGTCCCTGTATAATCCATCAAACTCTATGCCATAATAATGGTGCTTCAAGCAAAGTTCGCCGCGGCGATGATAATCCGAATTTGTGATTACGATCTGCTGAGTGCCCAGAGGCGAAGCAAATTGTTTCTTCAGCATCTGCCTGATTGTTTCGGGCGACCTCTCAACAATAACATAACTTATGTCGCCGGTTTGTTCATTAATTTCTCTTTTGAAAATAAACAGTTTATTACGCCAGATGAATTCATCGGTGAAAAATTCCTCTACAGCCATTCTGTCGTTGTAAAGCGATCTTAGGCTGAATATTTTTTCCGTTCCCTTGCCGGCTTTTTTGTCCCAATAAACTTTTTCTATAGGATTTTCACACTCGTCATATTCCTTGCCAAACTGCCCTTTATTCCAGCGTTCCTCTACATATTCGTAAAGCATGGGGCCAAGACGATACCAGTTAAATCCAAGCTTATGATCGCGAGTGACGCCGGAATGAAAACTATTAAAAACTCCATGCTCTTCTTTGGTTAAAAATCCTTCCTCAAAAAGCTTTCTCATAATTCTGACGTGCCAATAAGTAGCCCATCCTTCGTTGAGCATTTTGGTGCGAGCATTTGGAGAAAGCGCCCGCGATTGGTTTCTTATCACGCTCAAAATATCCCTCTGCCATGAATGTAAAGCGGCAGAATAACGAACCACGTATCCGAGAAGATCATGAATCGGCTCCGGAGGAGTCAACTCCGCCGAATGGCGAAGATAATTTTGAATGTTCTCAATTTCTTCTTTAGTCTCCAATTTTTTAAATTCGGAGTAAAAATCTCTCGCCCGTTTCAATTTTTCGCGTTCGCGCATAATAAGATGTTCGCGCGCGGCATCATTATCAAGATTTTCTTCAAAAAACAAATCCGGGTGCTCCTGCCATCTTATGGATATTCCGGCGTCAATAGTCTTTTCAACTTTTTCCTTGCCGTATTTTGCCTCATATTCACGAAATCTTTGAGCGGCGTTTCTGGCTTCTTCCGCAATATCTGAAAAAGATCTTCCATGCTGGCAATAACGCGAAGCAAGAAAAAAATCAACATGGCCGTAAACATGCGCCACAATTAAAGCATTTAAAGCAAAAGGATTTGTTTCAACGACAAATGCCCTAGGAATGTCAAAATTCCAAACTACTTCATACGGAATTCCGGCCCCGCTATGGTCGTATATGGTTCTCATCTTTTCATAATCGCGCCCGAACGACCAATGAGAAAAATTTGCGGGAAAACCGTAAGCCATACCTTCAAGCATTCTTTGCGACGGGACTATCTCAAAAAGAATGTCCGTCGTCAAAAGCCCGAATTCTTCCGCAAGCTCCCTGACCCTTTTCTCAATAATTTCAAGCCGCCTTATCTCGCTTTTATTCATTAGACCATCTCCTTTTATTAAGAAATTCCTGAAGAGCAAGCAGTAAATGCTCTTTTTTTTCTATTATTACGCTAAGCAACGGAACTGATTTGCCGACCATCATTCTAATGCCACCTTTTATCTCCTCTACCTCAAAAGTATTCTTTATGTGTTCCAATAAATCAGAATCTTTGGCCGCCTTTTCGCGATAAAATCCATCTTCCGCTTTTATTTCTCCATAACCCACCATGCTGATATTTTTTGCGAAAATATTCCGCATCTCTTTCACGGTGCGCTTTGGATCAAAATCATCGCCGTCAGAAAAATGCCACACATACACGTTCCAGGCGCTTGCGAGATATTCCGTTTCAATCAGGCTCCCAGCAAGTTCATAAGCAGTATAACAATATGTGCCGCCGGATTCTCCTGTCTTAAAAAAAGATTCTTCATCAACATTCTTTGCCGTTGCGTGATGAATAATAAAACGGATTTCAACTTTCTCATAAATCTTGCGCAAAAAATTCGTAAGCCAGAAAAGCATTGAGCGCGCAAGATATTTTTTCAACGCGCCCATGGAACCCGAAACGTCCATCATCGCAATAATAACGGCTTGCGACTGGTAACGTATATTTTCTTCTATCTTTCTAAAACGCAGATCGTCATTTTCCAAAATAGGAAACGGCTCTATTTCTTTTTCTTCCGGCTCAAAAGACGGGTTATGCAAAAATTTTAAAGCGTCTTCCATAATGCCTTTCGCTTTTTTAAGCGCGGAAAAACAAGTCAGTTCCGGGAGATCCGTCTCTTGTTTTAATGCCCGCAAAAAAAACCAGAATCTCCTGATTCCTTCTTTCGCGGTAGCGCGGGCGTCAAGAAGACTCCAGATGCCAGCTTTGCTGCGCCCTTTAATCCGCCAGCCAAAATCAACAATCAACTGTTTTTGCTCTTTTTCTTCCAGATTCGGCAGGCCCAAATCCTCCAGCATAAGCTCTATCAATTCTTCAATTTCAACCTCGGTTTCAATATATTCTTCTCCGGGAGCATTGCCTGCTTTGCCGCTGCTTGTGCCTTGCCCTTTTTCCTTGCCGATAATATCTCCGGGCTTGCCGTCTCCCTGCCCCACACCAAAGGTATCTTTACCGCTTTTAGGCTTAAAATGCGGGATATCTATGGCTTTTATTGGAATCTTTATAATTTTCCCTTTCTTGCTTGTAATAATAGATTCATCGGCTATGATCTCCGGCAGATTCTTTTTTATCGCCTCCCGTTGTTTTTGACGATGGCGCTTAGCGTCCTGCCTGCCTTTTTCAGCTATAATATCCGGCTTTATAATGGACATATTACCCCTCCTTTTTAAATTTCAAGATACATTATATTTTATAAATATAATCATAAAAAAAATCTCCCGTCAAACGGGAGATTTAGAATAAACAAAAAAATTCTATTCACTTAAAAACTCTCTTGCCTTTTCCACGTATTCCTTCGCGCAATGTTCACAGTGTCCCTTGTTTTTTAACTCTTTAAAGAGATCGCCGATTCTCCTCCTCTCTTCCTCTCCTTTTGGCTTATCTGTGGCCAAAACGAGCGAAAGAATATCTTTGCTGTCCGATATAAGTTTTTTTTCAACGGCCTTGGCAAGAGGCGGATAAGATTCGTACCCAAAGTCAGGGATATGAGCTTTAAGTTCCAGAATTTCTCCGCGGAACGTGTCCGCTTCCGATTCCGAAATCGGAATATGAGCCTCCACGGATCGTAAAAATTTGACATCCGGCTCTTTGGGCTTGCCGGTAGTTTCATCCCGCTTCATTTCAAAAGTCTGACCTCTGACAAATTTTCGTTTGGTTTCGCGATCAAACTTTGCTTCATTGATATAACGGTTAAAAAGTTCAATCGCTAAATCCTTATAGCCTCTCAAAAAAGCCTTGGTTACCGAACGAACGACAAGATTCTTATATTCGCTTATTACATTCTCGTCGTCCCCGGCGGAAAGCATCGCCTTGAATCTGTCTATTTCCTCCGGAAGATAACCCATTCTGTGATCAAATACCGTGCGTAAAGCCCGAATCGCGCGAAGCGGGGTCAAACAACCGTTTAAATTACTCTCTTCAACCAAAGCGGTGTTTAAAGCCGCCAAAACGTCTCTCGGACTGATGCCAAACATTCCTTCCCGCTTTAATATGTCGGGAAAAGATTGTCCTTCATCCAATAAGTGGCGGATATCAATCGGCTTCTTTTCTTTATCTTCAAATTCCGTAAGAGCCTTATCGCCGTTGTAAATTTTAAGTTTCGTCAAGACAGGAACGCCGGTTTCCGACTTAACAAGCCTTGTCATAATTGCAAAAATCGCCGCTATCTCAAGAGTGTCCGGCGCAATATGGCATTTGTTAAGTTTGCCAAAATTGCTTTCGGTTTCAATAAGCTTGCGGTAAATCGCAACTTCGTCTTTTACGCGAAGCGCATACGGGAAAGGCACGACGTAAATTCTGTCATGCAGGGCTTCATTTCCCATATTTGAAGAAAAATTTTTGTACTCCGTAAGATTGGTGTGACCAATCACCACAGTATCAATGGATATATGCGGAAAGGTTGATCCCTGCACTTTTATTTCCTGCTCTTCCGCAACGCTGATAAACACCCAAAGAAGTTTCTCGTCCGCCTTGATCAGCTCGCGGCCTTCGCATATTCCTCTGTTAGCTTTTTCAAGCTCGCCGGAAAGAGAATAAGCCAAAGGATGGTCCGGTCCTTTAGTTGAGCTTATGGAAATATTTTCCCGCCCAACTAGTTCGGAAACATCCGATGATTTTTCATCCGACGGCTCAAAAGAGCCGATTCCGCGCGTGCCCTGAATTGAAAATGAAAAACTCTCAATTGGAACATCCCACCACCTGACAACGCCGTCTTCATCGGTAAATTTTTCTTTGAGCATATGGCGGCAAACCGGACATAAATCGCCCTTAATTTTTACGCCGAGTTTTTCGGAAACTTCTTCCCGTTTATATCTCGGCAATAAAAGCAGCGGCTCATGAAATACCGGGCATCCTTTTATGACAAATACCGGCCTGACGGCGTTCCTTTCCAAGGCATGCTTAAGAATATTGACAAAAGTTGACTTGCCTGAAGCCGTTGGCCCGACCAAAAGAAGAATTTGTTTTCCGGTGGAAAGGCCTGACGCGCCGGCTTTCAAATAAGAAACAACCTGAAAAGCCGGTCTTTCCAGACCGAACAACTTCTCAACAAAAAGTTTATAATGTTTCTCAACGCCCGACCACTGATCAAACAAAGCAATTTCTTTTATTCCGGCCGACTCAATAATCTCCAGTAATCGAGATGGAGAATTTTGAGCAATCAACGGGTCGCTTTCCAACATCGCAAGATATTCTTTGAATGTTATTTCTTTTCGTTCTTGCTGTTTCAAGCGCTTTTTTCCAGCGTCTTCGTTAATTATTCCGTTAACATCCAATTTATCCGGCTGATCTTTCATAATTCATCCCTCCTCTTTAATTATTTTAAAAGAACGAAATCTTATTTAAATCATTATTTTTAACCTACCAATTAAACTTATCTATGTCAAGAATACTCGGCAAATCAATGCTTTTTAGAAAATAAATAATGGATGCGCCAGGATTCGAACCTGGAACCACCAAGGTATAAGCTTGGCGCTCTGCCATTGAGCTACGCATCCTCTTTAAACCGCCGCCTTTTTCGGCAAAAAGCCGAATGAAGCCGTCAATTTTTCAAAATCATCGCGCTCAATAGTTTCTTTTTCTATCAAATGCTTGGCAATCGCATCTAAAGTTTTTCTTTTATCTTTAATAATTTTTCCCGCTCTTTTAAACGCTTCGTTCATCAGCCGGCTAACTTCATCGTCAATTAAAGTGGCGATTTTTTCCGAATAATTCTTGGTATGGCCGATTTCTTTCCCCAAGAAAATCATTTCATCCTGTTCGCCGAAAGAAACGGGGCCGATTTTATCGGACATTCCGTATTTCGTCACCAGCGCCCGCGCCAAATCCGTGGCCTTTCTTAAATCATCGGAAGCGCCGGTGGTGATTTCTTTAAAAACTTCCTTCTCCGAAGCGTAGCCGCCCAAAGACACGGCCAATTCCGCCAAAAAATGCTTTCTTGAATAAAGATGTCTGTCTTCAATCGGCAGTTTCATCGTGTAGCCCGCGGCCCGGCCGCGCGAAACAATGGAAACTTTATGGACCGGATCGGATTCGGCTATGGCCGCGGCCGTCAAAGCATGGCCTGCCTCGTGAAAAGCGGAGATTTCTTTTTCTTTTTTTGAAAGAATATGGCTCTTTCTTTCCGGCCCCAGCATTACTTTTTCAATCGCGTCCGTCAAATCGCTTTGTCTTACTTCCTTCCTGTTTTCGCGCGCCGCCAGAATCGCCGCCTCGTTCACGATATTTTGAAGATCCGCGCCAGAAAGACCGGGCGTTCTCTCGGCAATGCGGCGAAAATTGACGTCTTTCGCCGTTTTTTTCTTCTGGCCGTGAATTTTTAAAATCTGTTCGCGGTCGTTTAAATCCGGAAGATCCACCACTACCCGCCGATCAAAACGGCCCGGCCGAAGAAGCGCCGGATCCAAAATATCAGGCCGGTTGGTGGCGGAAATAACAATCACCTTTTCATGGGGTTCAAAACCGTCCAATTCCACCAAAATCTGATTTAGAGTCTGCTCCCTTTCATCATGTCCGCCGCCCAATCCCGCGCCGCGATGCCGGCCGATGGCGTCAAGTTCGTCAATAAAAATAATGGAAGGCGCGGCCTTTTTAGCCGTTAAAAATGTGTCCCGAACGCGGCTCGCGCCCACGCCCACGAACATCTCCACGAATTCCGAACCGGAAATATGAAGAAAGGGCACATAAGCCTCGCCGGCCACGGCCCGCGCCAGCAAAGTTTTTCCGGCGCCCGGCGGCCCCATTAAAAGCACCCCCTTGGGAATGCGCGCGCCGATCTCCAGAAACTTTTTTGGATTCTTCAAAAATTCCACCACTTCCATCAGCTCTTCCTTGGCCTCCCTGACGCCGGCCACATCGTTGAAAGTCACTTTTTCTTTGACGTCATCGGGCATAATCATCCGAGCTTTGGATTGGCCGAAACCGAATGCCTGAATATTAGCGCGTTGAACTTGCTTGGCGGTCAGCCAGAAAAAACCCGCGATAATCAAAAACGGCAAAAGAAAAGGCAAAATCGCCCCCAGCCAATACCAAAAACCCGACAACTCTTTAATCTCCATTTCAAACTCCGCCAATTGTTTTTGAGCTACGCCGTAATTCAAAAGAGCTTCGGAAAAAGCCGCCTCGGATTCTTTTTTTGCTTTTAATTCCTCAT
>JBBTTT010000055.1:0-1364 GCA_038064095.1 Patescibacteria group bacterium
TTTCGGCCATCAGGTGAAGCGCGCGATTTACAAATACTTTAACATTCTTTCCGTTGTTTTTATTACCCTATTAATAGGGGGGTTTATGGCGTTAAAATTTATTTTTTAAATTATTTCATTTTATGAAGCGGATTATCGTCGCTAATTTAAAAATGAATCCGGAAACGCGGGGCGAAGCCGAGCGGCTTTTCAGCGAAATAAAAAAAACAGCCCGAAATTTGCGGGGGGTGGAAACGGTTTTTTGTCCGCCTTTTATTTATTTTTCTTCTTTGGCCGCGAAAGCCGGACCGGCTAATTTGAAACTGGGCGCGCAAGATGTTTTTTGGGAGAATTTGCCGGCGAAAAAAGGCGCTTTTACCGGAGAAATTTCTCCTTTAATGCTGAAAAAACTGGGGGTGAAATACGCGATTGTCGGTCATTCCGAGCGGCGCGAACATTTGAAAGAAAGCGATGAAATGGTCAATAAAAAAGTCAAAGCCGCCCTGAAAGCGGGGCTTAAAGCGATTCTTTGCGTTGGTGAAAAAGAAAAAAAAGAAGATACTTTGCCGGTTATCGTTAAAAAAGAATTGGAAAGCGATTTGGCGGGCGTTTCAAAAAAACTGGCTAAGAATTTAATCATCGCTTATGAGCCGGTTTGGGCGATCGGTTCCGGCCAGGCTGATAAGCCGGAAGATGTTTTTGAAATAACCATTTACATCCGGCGGATTTTATTTGATATTTTTGGCCAAAAATTAGCCCATAGCGCGCCCATTCTTTACGGCGGTTCGGTCAGCGAACAAAACGCGAAAGATTTTTTGGCGCTCCGGAATATTTCGGGCCTTTTAGTTGGCGGCGCGAGTTTGAGCGCTAAAAAATTCGGAGAGATTTTAAAACAAGCCGCCATATGAAATCAGTTTTAAATCTTAAATCGCTGGCCGGGAAAAAGGCGCTGGTGCGGGTTGATTTCAATCTGCCGTTAAAGAAAGGTCGCGTGCAAGATGATTTTCGCGTTAAAAAAACCCTGCCGCTTATTCGCGCGCTTCAAAAGAAAAAAGCAAAAATTATTTTAATCAGCCATTTGGAAAATAACGGTAAAATCGTCTCTTTGCGCCCGCTGGCCCGTTATTTAAAAAAACATTATCTTAAAAATTTAAAGTTTGTTCCCGACATTTTGGGGCGCCAAGCGAAAAAAGCGATTTCTGCGATGCAGAACGGCGATTCCATAATTCTTGAGAATTTGAGAATGGAGGCGGGTGAAAAGAAGAACGATGAAAAATTCGCCCGCCGGCTGGCCTCTTTGGCCGATTTTTACGTCAATGAAGCCTTTAGCGCTTCCCATCGGAAACACGCTTCAATTGTCGGTTTGCCGAAATTTCTGCCGTCTT
>JBBTTT010000056.1:0-11201 GCA_038064095.1 Patescibacteria group bacterium
TTAAAAGGTCAAGAAATGAGGATCCAGACTATGTTATAATTGCGCCAACTTTATCTTATATTCTTACTATGAACGGTTCTACTCAAAGTGAGGCATGGGGTAAAGGTGGTAATGCTAATGTGGTATTTTCGGGTGGCATTACCTTATCGCTTTTTCAAGCAATAAGAATTTCAGACTAAAAGGAGGTAATTATGAGTTTATTTTTTTAAATTATTCTATTCTACTTAAAACGCGCGATCGCGCCATTTAGGTAGAATAGATTTAGGAAAATTTTAGGGAAAAGATTTCTCCCGAATTTTGACTTTTGATTTTTGATCGTGGTAGGATGTGAATAATATGAATACAATTACTATCCTGAAAAATTTAATAAAAAACGATGATTTGGTTATTTTGCCGCGCAGAGAGTATGAAAGTATGAAAGCCCGAATGATTCCAACTTTTTATCTAAAAAGAAAAAATGCGAAAAATCTTGATAAACGAGTTAATGAAGGATTAAAGGAATATCATAGTGGAAAGACAGAATCATTAAATTCTTTTCTAAAAAAAGAATACCCTCATCTCTATTAAAGAGTATGGAAATTAATCTTTCCGCGCGTTTTAAGAAATCTTTTCGTCGGCTTCATCCTCGTATTCAGAAAAAAGCAATCGAGAAAACAGTTATTTTTAGAGGAAATCCTTTTAATTCTCGGCTTGATACTCACAAGCTTCATGGCGATAAAAAAGAAGAATTCGCTTTTTCAGTAAATAATTCTTACAGAATTAGTTTTATTTTTTTTGAAAATAATAATGTTATTTTTACCGATATCGGCACTCATAATATTTATAAATAAATTATTGCCTCCCGATTTTCGGCTTTCATGTTGGATTTTAAGCCAAAAAAATGACAAATAAACTTGCAAAACGGCTTTATTTAAAGCTGTTTTTAGTTATCCACAAGTTTTGCAGGAAATTCTTTGACAAAATAAGAAAGAGTTTTTAAAATAAAGATATGCTTGCTAAAGTGATTCCGCTCTTAAAATCCATCGGGCTTGATGATAAAGAAGTGTCGGTTTATACGGCGATTCTGCCTTTGGGTTCGGCTTCCATCCGCGCTATTGCCGAGAAAACTGGCATCAATCGGGGCACGGTTTACGATATTTTGGAATCACTTTTTGTCAAAGGATTGGTTTCTTCGGAAAAGCGCGGCGCGAAAAGAAAATTTATCGTGGATTCTCCGGAAAAAGTTTTGGAAGAGCTTGAAAGGAGCGAAAAAACAATTCAGCTTCAGAAACGAAAAGTTCAGGAGGCAATGCCCGTTCTTTTGTCTTTTTACGCCAAGCAGGGCGGCCGTCCCACGGTGGAATATTTTGACGACGATCAGGGGATTAAAATGATTTTGGAAGATGTCTTGGAGACCGGCCGCGCGCTGGAAGAAAAGATGACTTATGTTTATTCTTCGCGGCCGGTCAGAGATTATCTTTATCGCCTTTTCCCGGAATTCACCAGAGAAAAAATAAAATCCGGCATCAGAACAAAAGTGGTGGCGCTGGGAGCGGGCGGCGATCCCAAAAATTTAAAAATGGCGGAACGCCGATGGTTGAAAGAAGAGGCGCCGGCTTATTTTTTGCTTTACGGCCCGAAAATTGCCTTAATTTCGGTGGCGGAAGACGAAAAGCCGTTTGGGGTGGTGGTTAACGATGAAAAAATCGCCGAGACGCAGAAGATTATTTTTAAATCATTATGGGAAAGATTAAAAGAGAGATAACATGTGCGGCATTGTAGGTTACATCGGCAAAAAAAACGCGATTAAAACGGCGCTTGAAGGAATCAAACGTTTGGAATACCGCGGTTACGACAGCGCCGGCGTAGTTGGATTATCCAAGGCCGGCATCAAGCCGTTTTTTAAAAAATCCGCGGGAAAGATTTCCGACCTTGAAGTGAAAATAAAAAAAATTCCTCCGTCTTCCTGCGCCATCGCCCATACGCGCTGGGCCACGCACGGCGAGCCCACGGCCGCGAACGCCCATCCCCATTCTTGCTGTCAGGAAGACGTTTTTGTGGTCCATAACGGCATTATTGAAAACCATAATTTTTTGAGAGGCGCGCTTGAACGTGAAGGCCATATTTTCAAATCCGAAACCGATACGGAAGTTCTAGCTCACTTGATTGAAAGAAGTTTTGGCGCGGACGGTTTGGAGGGCGCGGTCAGGGAAGCGCTTCGCCATGTTAAAGGCACATTCGGTTTGGCGGCGGTCAGCCGCCGGCATCCGAATCAAATCGTGGCGGCGCGGCGCGGCTCGCCGCTTCTGGTGGGCATCGGAAAAAACGAATATTTCGCGGCTTCGGACGCGGCGGCCCTGGTCAGCCACACCAAGCGGGTAATTTATTTGAACGACGATGAAATGGCGGTTTTAACTCCCGAAGGATACGACATTTCAAATTTTTCCAAAAAGAAACTTTCCAAGACCATAGATACGATTGATTGGGATTTGGAAGAATCGCAAAAAGGCGGCTACGCCCATTTTATGGAAAAAGAAATTTTTGAAGCGCCGCAGGTTATAAAAAACACCATTGGCGGGCGGATTATCGCCAAAGAAGGCGAGGTTAAGCTCGGCGGTCTGGAACCGATAGAGGACCAGCTTTATGATATTGACCGTTTGGTCATAGTTTCTTGCGGCACCTCTTATTATTCCGCTTTGGTGGGGAAATATTTGTTTGAAGAATTCGCCGGTTTGCCGGTGGAAGTGGAATACGCTTCCGAGTTTCGCTATCATTCTCCGCCGCTCGGCAAAAACACGGCGGTTTTGGCGATTTCGCAATCCGGCGAAACCGCCGACACTTTGGAGGCGATCAAAGAAGCCAAGCGGAAAGGCGTTTTAACTTTGGGGATAGTCAATGTGGTCGGTTCTTCCATCGCGCGCGAAGTGAAGGCCGGGGTTTACAATCACGCGGGACCGGAAATCGCGGTTGCTTCCACCAAGGCGTTCTTGTCGCAATTGACGGTTTTGGCTCTTTTGGCGGTTTATTTTGGCCGCTTGAGGCGTTTAGAAAAAGAGGAAGCGAAAAAAATTCTGGCTGATTTACTCTCGCTCCCGGGAAAAGCGGAACGGATTTTGCGCCAAGCCGAAACAATTAAAAAGATCGCCGCGAAATTCAAAAATTCTTTGAATTTTTTGTATTTGGGAAGAAAATACAATTGGCCCGTGGCTTTGGAAGGCGCGCTGAAACTCAAAGAAATTTCTTATATTCACGCCGAGGGGTATCCGGCCGGCGAGATGAAGCACGGTCCGATCGCGGTCATTGACTCTTCTTTTCCGACCATCGCCATCGCTCTCAAAGATAGCGTTTACGAGAAAGTTTTGTCCAACGTGGAAGAAATCAAGGCGCGCAAAGGAAAAGTGATTTTAATTTGCGAGGAAAAAGACGGGCGCGCGGCGGCCTGCGCGGATGAAGCAATTTTTATTCCTGAAATTTGCGAACCGCTTTCGCCGATTCTTTCCGTGATTCCTCTTCAGCTGTTCGCTTATTATTTGGCGGTTTTGAAAGGACACGATGTGGATAAGCCGCGAAATCTCGCCAAAAGCGTTACGGTTGAATAAATTAAATTCTGTTTTTGTTTGCGGCTTTTAAAAATGATGCTAAAATTTAATGGTGGCCAGAAAAAAAACATTTAAAGACCAAAAGCAAAAATGGCATCACGCTCTGGAGCCGGAAACCAAACGTTCCATTTGGGCGATTATTTCTTTTGCCGTTGCCCTTATTTTTACTTTAGCCGCTTTTGGAAAAGCGGGCCTGGTCGGGAAAACTCTTTACGCTTCTTTTGACGCTCTTTTCGGCGAAGCGTTTTTTTTGGTTCCGGTTGTTTTTGTTTTAACGGGCCTTTCTTTCCTTTTCGCTTTGAAAGAAAAAATTTTAGCCGCGACCGCGGTCGGCGCTTTTTTGTTTTTATTCAGTTCTTTGGGCCTGGCGGAGACGATTTTCGGCGCAAAAACCGGCGGCTATGCCGGATTTTTGGCGGCTTATCCTTTGCAAAAACTCTTTGATTTTTGGGCGGCTTTGATAATTTTTTCTTCTTTGATTATTGTTTCTTTTTTAGTGATGCTGAACGTTCCTTTGCGTTTTCGCCGGAATCGTCAGGGTATTGAAGAAAAAGAAGAAGAAGATTTAAAAATAAACCGAGCTTATGAAGAAACAGCTTCGCTTAAAAAAGAAACAAGCGATATTTCCAAGCCGGCGCAAAACGCGGCGGGAAAAGAAGAAATGAAAGAAGATTCCAAGACTGGTTGGCTGCCTAAACTCAGTCGGCGTTCGGTAAGAAAGCCCGATAACGAACCGTTTTCGCAGATTCCTCTTGAACTTTTGGAAGGGGATCGCGGCAAGCCGGCCGGCGGAGACATTAAAGCCAATTCCAATATTATTAAGCGAACTCTTCAAAATTTCGGCATTGACGTGGAGATGGGCGAAGTAAGCGTCGGGCCTTCGGTTACCCAATACAGCCTTCGTCCGGCGGAAGGGGTGAAGCTTTCCAAAATTTTGGCTTTACAGAATGATTTGGCTTTGGCTTTGGCGGCCCACCCGATAAGAATTGAAGCGCCGATTCCCGGAAAATCTCTGGTCGGGATTGAAATTCCAAACAGGGCGATTTCAATAGTTGGCCTTAAAAATCTTTTGTCAACGGAAGAATGGAACAATTCTCCGACTTCGCTTTTTCTGGCGCTGGGCCGCAACGTTTCCGGCTGTCCCATTTACGCCGATTTAGCCAAAATGCCGCATCTTTTAATCGCCGGTTCAACGGGCGCGGGAAAATCGGTCTGTCTTCATTCTTTGATTATTGATCTCCTTTATAAAAATAATCCGGATAGATTGAAATTTCTGCTGATTGACCCCAAAAGGGTGGAACTTCCGGCTTATGAAGATATTCCCCATCTTTTGTCGCCGGTCATCATTGATGCCAAGAAGGCGATTTTGGCTTTGCGCTGGGCCGCCAAAGAAATGGAGCGGCGCTATGATATTTTATCCCGGAATAAAACGCGCGACGTAGCTTCTTATTATGAAAAAACAAGCGGCGACGAAAAAGCCGATTCTCTGCCTTTTATCGTCATCGTTATTGACGAATTGGCCGACATTATGGCGGCCTATCCGAGAGAACTTGAATCCGCCATTGTCCGGCTGGCGCAAATGTCCAGAGCGGTCGGCATCCATTTGATTATTTCCACCCAGCGGCCGGAAGTTTCGGTGATTACCGGGCTGATTAAAGCCAATATTCCGACGCGAATCGCCCTTCGTGCTTCTTCGCAGACGGATTCGCGCACTATTTTAGATACAGCCGGGGCGGAAAAACTTTTGGGGAACGGCGACATGCTTTATCTTTCCGGCGACGCGTCCAAACCGGTTCGCGTCCAAGGCGCTTTTGTGACCGCCAAAGAAATAAAAAGAGTGGTGGAATATCTTAAAAAAGAATATGAGGATTTTAACGGAGAAAGAGAAGTAAGTTTTGAAAATAATGAAACAAAGGCCGTTGTTCAAAATCTTGGCGAGATGAATTCCATTTCTATTTTTGATGAAATGGGAGCTATAAATGAAGAAGAAGACGAGCTTTATGAACAAGCGCGGGAAACAGTGATTCAGGCCGGCCGGGCTTCCACTTCTTATCTTCAGCGCCGCTTGCGGCTCGGCTACGCGCGCGCCGCCCGCTTAATGGATGTTTTGGAAGAAAAAGGAGTGGTTGGGCCGGCGGACGGCGCCAAACCAAGGGAAGTGCTGGTTAAGAATGTTTCGTCCAATTCTGAAAGTGACAATCAAAAGGCGCTGGCCGATATTCAAAATTTATGAATTACAGAGTAAAAAACGCGGTTATTTTTTCACTTTTGCTGATTTTCGCCGCCTATTTTTTTTATGAGGTTCAAGATTTGTTTTTTGGTTTTTCGGCGGAAATTTTTTATCCCGAAGAAGGAGTATTTTTTGAAAATTCCGAATTGGCGATAGAGGGGAGAGTCAAAAACGCTTCTTATATTTTTTTGAACGGCCGCCGGATTTTCACCGACGAAAAAGGTTTTTTTAAAGAAAATTTTATTTTGGCGCCGGGCGTCAACGCGATCGCGCTGAAAGCGGAGAATAAATATGGAAGAATTATTGGCGATCAGCGGCTGATTGTGGTAAGATAAATAATCGTTATGTTCAAAAAATCAGTTAAAAAAGACGTTAAAATTAAAAACGCGGGCGTGGAATTCGCCATTAAAGAGATTCAGACGAAATACGGCGAGGGCGCGATTATGAAACTCGGCGAGGCTCCTAGGGTTGACGTGGACAGCATTCCCACCGGTTCTTTGGGTTTGGATTTGGCGTTGGGAATAGGCGGGATGCCGCGGGGAAGAATCGTGGAAATCTTCGGGCCGGAATCTTCCGGAAAAACCACTTTGGCTTTGAATGTCGTGGCTCAAGCCCAGAAAAAAGGCGGACTTTGCGCTTTTGTCGACGCGGAGCATGCTTTAGATCCCGAATATGCCAAGAAATTAGGAGTTAAAATAAACGATCTTTTGATTTCCCAGCCGGACGACGGCGAACAAGCTTTGGATATCGTGGAAGGACTGGTGCGTTCAGGAAGCATTGACGTCATCGTGATAGATTCCGTGGCCGCTCTGACGCCGCGGGCGGAAATTGAAGGAGAAATGGGCGCGTTTCATGTCGGCACCCAGGCGCGGCTGATGTCCCAGGCCTTGCGCAAGCTGACGGCGATTGCCGCCAAAACCAAAACCGTGATTATTTTTATAAATCAAATCAGAATGCAAATCGGCGTAATGTTCGGCAATCCTGAAACGACGACCGGCGGCAAAGCGCTCAAGTTTTATTCTTCGGTCAGGATTGACGTCCGGCGCCGGGCGCAGATTAAAAAAGGCGACGAGGTAATCGGCAATCGGGTGAACGCCAAAGTGGTGAAAAATAAAGTCGCGCCTCCTTTCAAGACCGCGGAATTTGACATTATGTATAACGAAGGCATTTCTTACGAAGGAGACATCATCAATCTCGGCGAAAAATACGGATTGATTAAAAAATCCGGCGCTTCTTATTCTTACGAAGGAGAAAAAATCGGGCACGGCTACGAAAACGCGAAAAAATATCTGCGGGAAAATTCCAAGATTACTTCGGAAATCGTCAAAAAAATAAAAGAAGCGGCAAAATCTTAAAAATTTTTTAAATAAAAAAGTCGCGTTATTAATAATAAATTTAGATTTAAAATAAAAAAATGAAAATCGCTAAAAAATCCGATAAAAACGTTTCGCCGACGGTTTTAAACAAATATCTTAAGGCCGATCTTTTTAAGGAGTTGGGAATGGAAATTTTAAATTCTGAAGAAAAGGCTTCTTATATTGAAGCCATCGGCGATGTTGTCAATCGCCGCCTTATCATAAGATTAATGAAAGAAATGGACGATGGACAAAAAGAAAGATTGGATAAAGTTTTAACGGAACATCCGAATAATAATTTGATGCTCGGCCAGTTTTTAAAATTAGAAATGCCTAACCTTCAATCTATTATTAATGAGGAAACCGCTGCCTATAAGAAAGAATTGATTGATACTTTTAACGCTTAAATCAAATACTAATTATGTTTATGGAAAGCGAAAAATTTTTAAATATAAAGCGAGAGGATTCTGGTAAAATAAAAACCGAAAGAGAAAAAATGATTGAAATGGGAATAATTACTCCGAAAGAACCGGAAAAGTCCAATAATCTCCAAGAAGAAAATATAGATGTTGATAAAATAATTAAAGAGTCAGAATCATCGGAAATTCAGCCTGATAATGTTAAAGAAGAATTAAAACAAGAAGCAAAAGAAATTAAAAAAGAAAAATTCTCGTTCAACAAAGAAGAAAATTTAACTCTTTATCGGCTTTTGCGCGGTAAAGGAGAAAGCGCGGCTGAAATTCCCGCTGATTTTGAGTTGCCTCCGGAAATAGAAGAAAACGCGGCTGATTTTTTCAAAATCAGGTCTCGTTATATTGAAGAATGGGATAAACATCGGCGAGCGTTAAAAACGTTGGAAAAATCCGGAGGAAAAGAAGGCGATGTTGAATACGTTGACGCCCAAAGATATTTGGAAAACGCGAATGTTTCTTATAAATTAGCTTTGGAAAGATTAAAAAGAGATGTTGTTGGCTATAAATACAGGGAAAAAATTAAAGAATTTCCCGAAGCAGTCGCGAAAATTGGGAAGAAAAAAGAATACGCCGCGGCGAGCGCGTCCGTAATGGTTGGCATCGCGAAGTTCATCAATGATGATCTTGAAAAAATGAAAATAGAGCGGATAAGCGAAGAAAACCAGCAAGAAAAAGGCATCGCGGGCAAATTGTGGAAAAAATATCAAGGAATGTCGCGCGGTAAAAGAATTTTAATGTCAGCGGCCATTTCAGCGGGCATTGGTGGCGCGGTTGCTCTTAGCTTTGGTTCCGGAGGTTTGTTTTTTGCGGCTAGCGTTGCCGGCCATCGGGGATTAAGGACGCTGGGCGGCGGCGTAATCGCGGGCGGCTTGAATGCTCTTGGCCGAAAAATTTTTGGATCTAAATTCGGCAAAGAGAGAGAAGAAAATTTAATCGGCGAAACACAGGCGGTTGAAAAAGAAGTTTTGGCGGAAATAGAAAACCAGAGAAAATTACCACTAAAAGAAAAAAACAAATGGCGGATGATGGAAATTGTTGATCAACATGCCGGAAAATACGGAGGCAAATTAAAAGATATCGGCCGCCGGGAAGGAAAAATTAATATGGTGATAGCGCTGGCCAGCGGTTTGATCGGCGGTCTTTCCGCAGCCGGCCTGGACTGGTATTTCAGCAAGCCGAAAATTTCGGAAGTGGCTGAATTAGCAAAAGAAACGAAGAAAGGAGCAATGCCGATTGAATCAACCGGGCCAAAAGCGGAAATTCCGCCGGAAGTCCCGCCTCCGGTAAAAGCCGGCGTTGCTGAAGTTTCAGGATTAAAAGAAATAGCGTCTTTGAAAATCGGTTCGCGCGGGCCCGAAGGCGCGATGATTGATTATTTCAAAAGCAATCCGGAAATGGCTAAAAAATTCGGCTGGGACGGAGTAAGGGATTTGAAAGAGTGGTCCGGAGTTAAGGCCCATTCTTTATGGCTTGAGGATGCTCAAGAAGCGCTTAAAAATCCGGAGATTTTGAAAAAACTTGAATCGCTCGGCTATTCTCAGGATATGGAGGGTTACGGTCAAATGATGCGCCGGATTGGTAAAGGATTTGTGGAAATTGACTCTCGGACGGGAGAAATAAATTTGGCGGACACGGAGTATTTTAAAGCCGTTAAAGAAGCGGGTATCAGACAAATTGGAGAAGTTATTCCGGAAGAAATTCCGTCAGTTAAGGGAACAACATGGGAAACTTATCAATACCAAGACGCGTATGTTCAGGCGATGAAAGAATGGGCAGAAAAATATCCCAATCAGGTATTTTCAAGCGAGAAAGTCTGGGAATACGCGCAAAATCATCCGGATGAATCTTTGACAGCCGAGAAAATCCACGAAATTTTAGCCCAGCCGGAAGTTGCTGCTATGTCTACACCCGAAGAAATTCCGCCGACAACCGAAGAATTAACCGACCCTAAAAGACTGGCTGAGCTTGCCGAGCAAGAGGTTAATCAAGAGTCGGAAATTCCGCCAGCCGCGCCTGAAGAAATTATAACGGAAGAAACTCCGGAAATGTTCTTGCCAAAAGATAAATTTGAAATTTTAGAGTCAATAAACCAAGAAAAATATAAAGGAAAATATATCGGCGAAAATAAAGTTTTTGATCTTCTTAAAAATATTGGTGGAGGAAAAATCAAAGCCGAAGATTTCGCTGATTATTATTACAATAAAATGGGCGGCGCGAGTAATCCGAATTTAGAATGGCGGGCAGTAAAAGACACCATAACTCATGCCGTTGAAATAATCACCAACGGAGAAGGAGGAGAAAAAACTAACAATGCCATAGAAATTTTGAAAAAATTATTTTTAGAAATGAAAGGAAAATAAATGATTATCTGCTCAAATAAGGAATAACCGCCATTTCGCGGGCGTGCTTGACGGCGCGCGCCAGTTTTCTCTGATGGATGGCGCAAACGCCGGTTTTCCGGCGGGGCAGGATTTTAGATTGCGGATTGATGAATTTTTTTAAGGTTTCCGCGTCTTTATAATCCGCCGCTGTCGTATTATTGGTGCAAAAGTAGCATTGTTTTTCCATAATCGCGGGGTATTTTTTAAAAAGGAATGTCTTCGGGATTAATGTTTTCTTCGGGATATTCTATGGTATCCAGTTTTTCTTCCGGCATTGATTGTTTTTCTTTTTCCGCCGAATTATTGGGCGCGCCGGCCGCGAATTTCGCGCTTTTCGGTCCCATTTGCATGGCATCGGCGATTATTTCCGTGGTGTATCGTTTGACGCCGTCTTTGCCGTCCCAAGATCGGTTATTAATTCTTCCTTCAATCATTGTTAGCGCCCCCTTTTTCAGATATTGATTGGCGATTTCCGCCAGTTTGCCGAACATTACGATATTGTGGAATTGGGTGTCTTGCTGGCGTTCATTATTTTGGTTTTTCCAGATTCGGTTGGTCGCCAACCCGAAATTAACCACGGGTTTCCCCGATGGGAGAGTCCGCATTTCCGGATCTCTGGTCAGATTGCCGATTAAAAATACTTTGTTTAGATTCATAACATAAAATATAAATTAGCCTAAAATTTCTTCCAGTTTTTTATCCAATTCTTCTTCTTTTACTTCTTCTTTTTTCTCCAGCAGCGCGGGTTTTCTTATTATTCTTTTCTTGGGAATTTTACTTGATTCTTTGGGTATTTTAGACAAGGAAAAACGCGTAATTTCTTCTATTTTTTTGAAACGTTCTTTTAATCCCGTTATTTCTTCCGGTTTTATCATAAATTTCATCCAGCCCCGGCCTCCTTCCAACATCTTGTTTATTTTGTAAGCCAGCCAGCCGGTTTGAGGCTGTTTTTCCCCGATAATGATTCCTTTTCGTTCCAGAATTGAATTTCTGATTGTTTCCAATATTTTTAAAGCAACGCTTTCTTCCAGGCCGGATTTTATAATATAAAAAAATTCGTAAAATCTCGGCTCTAAAGGGAGCTTGAATTCGCCTTCGGCGATCGGCTGGATTTCTTCTTCAGTTTCAGTTTTAATTTCCGCGACAGCGGTGGTATTTTTCATTATTCAAATCTTATCTTAAAT
>JBBTTT010000056.1:11301-12399 GCA_038064095.1 Patescibacteria group bacterium
AAAGAAGGAAAACTTCCGGCCTGCGCCGAAGAATGTCCGATGGGAGCGATTTATTTCGGCGACGAAACAGAAAATATAATTATAAACGGCCACGGCGAAGAAAAACTTTTTAAGGAATTCATCAGGCAAAAAGCCGGCTTTCGATTATTGGAAGAATTGGGGACCGATCCCCGCGTTTGGTATTTGCCGCCAAGAGATCGGGTTTATCCTGCTCCTTTGGAATCTGAAAAGGAGGATTAAAAATGAAAAGCGACGATAATGTTTTATATTCTTTGCCTTACGCCAAAAATTCTTTCGGTTTTTGGATTCTGTTTTTTGTTTTAAACGGAATAGTTCTATTTGGCGTTTACGCTTGGAGTATTCAGTTTGAAACCGGATTAGGCGTTACCGGCTTAAATAATTACGTATCTTGGGGAATATATTTGACTAATTTCATATTTTTTGTCGGGATTAGCCACGCCGGAACATTAATTTCCGCTATTTTACGGATAACCAACTGGGAAGGCCGAAAGCCGATTACCCGAATGGCTGAAGCAATCACGGTTTTTTCATTACTGGTTGGCGCGCCCATGATCATCGCTGATTTAGGGCGGGCAGACCGAGTTTTAAACATTTTATTCTTTGGACGTCTTCAATCGCCACTTCTTTGGGATGTTATTTCCATCAGCGTTTATTTGACAGGATCAATGCTCTATTTATATTTGCCGATGATTCCGGACTTGGCATTTTTAAGAGACAGAAAAGATTTTTCCGTTTGGCGGAGAAAAATTTATAAATTTTTGGCGATGAATTGGCAAAATGCTCCGGAACAAAAAATACTTTTGGAAAAATCAATAAAAATTATGGCCGTGGTTATTGTCTGTGTCGCGCCAATGGTTCACACGGTTGTCAGTTGGGTTTACGGAATGACTTTGCGGCCGGGATGGCATTCCACTATCTTTGGCATTTACTATGTTGTTGGAGCAATTTTTTCCGGCACGGCAGCCATTATTACGGTGATGGCAATTTTCCGCAAAATTTACAAACTGCAAAATATCGTGACTTTTGAACATTTTAAATTTTTAGGGATATTGATGATGGTTTTTAACATCATTTATA
>JBBTTT010000057.1:0-19124 GCA_038064095.1 Patescibacteria group bacterium
GAAAAACGTTATTTTGTAATGAATAACGTTTTTCTTCTCCGCGATGGCCGATGATTATGAATTTTATTTCCGGATGTTTTTTCGCCAGTCCGGCCGCCGCTTCAATTAAAAATTTATGCCCCTTGTTTTTGGTAAATTCGCCGATTGTTCCGATCCAGAAGTTGCCGGTTTTATCCGGCGCCGGCAGTTTTTTCCGCGCTTCTGTTTTATTCAGAAAATTTAAAGAATCGGGATTTACGCCGTTATGAATGGCAATAAGTTTTTCGGGAGGCGCGATTTTGTTCTTTATCGCCGAAGCGCGGTCAAATTCGGAAACGGCGATGATGCGGTCATAAAAAAACGCGGTTAAGCGGCTCAATGATTTTATCAGCCAACGCTGCCATTCGGGGCGGTCTTCGTGAAAGGCCCAGCCATGAGCGGTAAAAATAGTTTTTGGGTTATAGATTGTCGGGTTTAGAATTTTTAAAGCAAAAATCGCCAAACCAGCGAGGCCGCCGGCCTTAGAGCTGGAAACGTGAACGATATTCGGCTTTATTTTTTTGATTAAACTTAAAATCTCAAAAAAAGCAAAAATATCCTTGAAAGGATTTACGGATTTCTGAAAATTTTTTACGGTCAAACAATGAATATCGCTATTTTGGAGCGCGCCAAAAATATTTTTATCCCTCTCCGCGGGGCCCGCGGCAATCCAAACTTCAAATTTGTCTTGCGGCAAATTAACCGCCAAATCATAAGTATATCTGGTCGCTCCGCCCCAGACGGATTTAGTGATAACGTAAAGTATTTTCTTTCTGACTGTCATAGCGCTATTATACTTATATAATAGTAAAATAAAATGGAAGAAAAAAACATAAAGCCGCCGATTATTATTTTTTCCACCGCGTATTTTCCGTTCGTGGGAGGAGCGGAAATCGCCGTTAAAGAAATAACCGACCGCATCAATAATTTTCAATTTGATATGATAACGGCCCGTTTGGACGGGAAATTGCCGAAATTTGAAAAAATAGGCAATGTCAGCGTGCATAGAGTGGGTTTTGGAATTCCGATGCTGGATAAATATTTGCTGCCGCTTTTGGGCTGTTTTAAAGCCGGCAATTTGCACAAGAAAAATCATTATCGCGTTCTATGGTCAATAATGGCTTCTTACTCCGGTTTTGGCGCTTTATTTTTCAAAATACTCCATTCGAAAATTCCGTTTGTTCTAACTTTGCAGGAAGGGGATTCCGAAGAGCATATTTTGAAGCGAGTGGGTGTTTTTTACCCTTTTTGGAAAAAAATTTTTAAGAAAGCCGATCGCGTTCAGACGATCAGTAATTATTTGGCGGATTTCGCAAAGCGGCATGGCGCCGTTTGTCCCATTGAAGTGGTGCCGAATGGAGTAGACATAAGAAAATTCAAAATGCAAAAATCAAAAATCAAAATTAAAAATGAGAGTTTATTAATTACTACTTCTAGATTAGTGGAGAAGAACGCGGTCGGCGATATTATTGAGGCGATGAGGTATCTGCCGGCAAATGTTAAATTGTTAATTTTGGGCGCGGGCCCTTTGGAAAAAGATTTGAAATCAAAAACCAAGAATTTAAAATTGGAAAACAAGGTTATTTTTTTGGGGCACGTTGACCATCAAGAAACGGCTGAATATCTGAAAATATCGGATGTCTTTATCCGGCCGTCTTTAAGCGAAGGAATGGGGAATTCATTTATAGAAGCAATGGCGGCCGGCTTGCCGGTGATCGCTACGCCGGTCGGGGGGATCGTTGATTTTTTGAAAGACGGAAAGACCGGCTTGTTCTGCGAGATCCGCAATCCGAAAAGCATCGCGGAGAAAGTTGGAATTCTTTTGGAAGACAGCCAGTTAAGGCAAAAAATTATTTTAAACGCCCGGAAATTGGTTTTTGAAAAATACGATTGGAATAAAATAAGCAGCCGGATAAACGGGCTGTTTACAAAAATTTCCAAGCGAGTATAACCTTTTTTTTGCACAATTTTGGAGTTGTGAAAAGTGTTTTTTTGTTGTAAAATAAAAAAATGGACGATTTGGATAAAATTCAAGAAAAAGCCTTAAAAGACATTGAAAAAGCCGCTGACGAAGGGGCTTTAAAATCGTTAAAAATTGAATATCTGGGCCGGAAAGGCAGGCTGACTAAAATTTTAAGAGAATTGAAAAATATAGCCGCCGGAGAACGCGTTTCAATCGGAGAAAAAGCCAATTTGCTCCGCCAAAAACTGGAAGAAAATTTCAGCAAAAAAGAAAAATTATTGAAAGCGCGGACAAAAAAAACGGTTCTTTCGGAAGAAAAAATTGATATTACTTTGCCGGGTAAAAAAATGTTGGTCGGCCACCTTCATCCTTTGACGAAAATAAGGAATGAAGCGGAAGAAATTTTTACGGCCTTTGGTTTTGCGATCGCCGAAGGGCCGGAAATGGAAACCGAGCATTATAATTTTGACGCTTTGAATATTCCGGCCGATCATCCGGCCAGACAAATGCAGGATACTTTTTGGATTAAAAACCCAAAAACTAAGGAAAAATTTTTATTAAGAACTCACACTTCTCCCGTGCAGATAAGATATATGGAGTATCATCAGCCGCCGATTAGAATTATTGCTCCGGGGCGCGTGTTTAGGTATGAGGCGACTGATGCCACTCACGAAACGCAGTTTTATCAGTTGGAGGGTTTAATGGTGGATAAGAAAACAAATTTAGCCAATCTTAAAGCGATAATAAAAATTTTTCTGCGGGAATTTTTTGGCGGCAAGAATATAGAAATTCGCTTCCGGCCCAGTTATTTTCCGTTTGTCAAACCGGGCGTGGAGGTGGATATGAAGTTTAACGGCAAATGGATGGAGATAGCCGGCGCGGGTATGGTGCATCCTAAAGTTTTGGAAGGCGTTAAATTAGATTCGCGCGTGTATCAAGGTTTTGCTTTTGGCGTTGGACTAGACAGGATCGCGATGATGAAATACAAGATTCCCGATGTTCGTTTTTTTTACGCCAATGATATTAGGTTTTTGAAGCAATTTTAATTTGATTTAAGATGTCAATGGAATCCATAAAATTAACGCAAGAATCACCGAAAGTGAAAGAATATAAATATCATTTCAAAGAGATAGAGAATTTGCGCGAGCCGATGCAGACTATATTAGAAGGATTAAAAGAAAAAATAGAAACCGGAGAATATCAGTTGATTATTGGTGAAGATGCGTCTGGCAGAATTCCTACTCGGGTGATAGAGCGGATTGTCAAGGAAAGATATAAAGAAAATAATTACGCGCAGCCTGATGTGCGTTTTGTGGCAGGGCCGGGGCAATGCGCCGATGATAGAGCATTATTAAATGCAGAAAAAGTAAGAATAAAATATATAAATGAGATAAAGAAAAAAGCAAAAAAACGTTGCTCCGATATAAAAAAGGCTTTATTGATAACGGATACCGTTAGCGGCGGTAATTCTCTTTTACCGTTAGCCAATGCTTTGAAAAAAAACAATCTAAGTTTTGATATAGCGACTATTCAGGTTAGAACAGCAGGCGATATAAAAGAATTGAAGAAAAAATTAGGCGCCGAAACTATTGTTTGGGGGGAGGAGTTTTCTTTTGATGATGAGAAGAATATATACGGAAAGTATGATATTGCCGGGGTTGAAAAAACGCCTCCGCATTTATTTTCCGAATCATACGCAAAAAAATATTCAGACCATTATAAATCGCAAATTTTTTTACAAAAAGATGTTAATACTGCGAGAGAGGATGCCAAAATACTGGCTGAAGAATTGATGAAATCGTATAAAAACGCACTCGCGGCAAAAAAATAGTTTATATGAAAATATCTTACAACTGGCTACAATCTTTTTTTGACGGAAAATTGCCAAAACCGGAAAAATTGGCGGAGATTTTAACTATGCATTCTTTTGAGATTGAAACTATGAAGGAAGAAAGCGGGGATTATATTTTTGACGCAGCTGTTTTGCCCAACAGGAATTTTGACTATCTTGATTATTTAGGGGTGATAAGAGACATCTCCGCGGTTTTAAAACTGGACGCAAATATACCGCAATCGTCTTTTGAGAAATACCGCTTGGTTTATATGGAATTTAGCGATATAGAAAAAATTTTAGGCGTAAGTATTCCGGAAAAAGAAGTGATTGACATTTTAACCCGTTTAGGCATGAAAATTAAAAAAGAAGGCGAATCTATGACGGTAAAAATACCGATTTTTCGTCCGGATGTTGGAATAAAAGAAGACGTGGTTGAAGAAGTTGCCAGAATTTACGGTTATGAAAAAATAGAAGCTAAAACGCCGGAAGGTCTGCTTGCGTTGCCCGAGAGAAACGATAATCTTTTTTATGCTCGCGTCGCAAGGCGCGTTTTGACGGGACTTGGTTTTGACGAGGTTTATAATTATTCTTTTGCCGATAAGGGCGAGTTTGAACTTGAAAATCCTATCGCCGAGGGAAAAGAATTTCTAAGGACTAATTTACTGAACGGCTTGAGTGAAAACGTAAAAAATAACAGCCGCTATTTTGAAGACATAAAAATTTTTGAGATTGGGAAAATTTTTTCTCGCGGCGGAGAAATAATTTCTCTGGCCGGCGCGATAAACAAAAGAAACTTTTACGAAATAAAAGGCGTTGTTGACGCAATACTTAAGAGTATGGGCATTTCTGATTTTTATTATGGAGAATTGGCGGATAAAGTCGCGGAAATAAGAGTCGGTAATTCTTCTTTGGGTGTCGCGGACCGCGACGGTTTTGAATTGAATTTTGAGGAATTGGTGAAACTGGCGAATGAAAGCGTTGAATACAAGCCTATATCAAAATATCCGGCTGTTGCGCGCGACTTGGCGCTTTTTATTCCTTCCGGCGTTAAAGCAGCAAAAGTTACGGACACAATTAAGAATGCGGCCTGGAAATTTTTAGCGGATAGCGATTTATTTGATATTTATGAAAAAGATGGCAGAAAAAGCCTGGCCTTTCATTTAATGTTTCAATCTTACGACAGAACTCTGACAGATGAAGAAGTAAATAGCGTTATGAATAAAATTATTAAGGCGCTGGAAGAAAATCCGGCGTGGGAAATGAGAAAATAATATGGTTAAAAAAGAAGAAAAATCCAAAAACAAAGAAAATAAATACACGGCTAAAGACATTTATGTTTTAGAGGGGCTTGATCCGGTCAGAAAACGGCCGGGAATGTATGTCGGCTCTACCGGCGTTGACGGCTTGCACCACCTTATTTGGGAGGTAGTGGATAATTCCATTGATGAAGCGATGGGCGGCTTCGCCAAAAATATTTCCGTTGTTCTCTTGCCCGGCGATACGGTAATGGTAATTGATGACGGCCGCGGTATTCCGGTAGACACCCACAAACAGACTAAAAAATCGGCTTTGGAAACGGTAATGACCACGCTTCACGCCGGCGGCAAATTCGGCGGCGAAGCTTACAAAGTGGCCGGCGGGCTTCATGGCGTCGGCGTTTCGGTGGTTAACGCCCTTTCCGAATATTTGATCGCGGAAGTTTGCCGCGACGGAGAAAAATGGCAGCAGGAATATCAAAGAGGAAAAGCAAAAAGTAAAATCAAAAAAATCGGAACTTGTAAAAATTCCGGCACGACCGTCACCTTTAAGCCGGATAAGGAAATTTTTAAAACAATAATTTTTGATTGGGATCGCGTTTTAGAGCATATCAGGCAGCAGGCTTATCTGACGGCCGGAGTGCGCGTTGCTGTTTACGACAAACGGGAAAAAGAAGAGCGTCTGCATCGCGGCTATTCTTTCTGTTTTGAAGGCGGCATTAAATCTTACGTGCGTTATATTAATCGGCATTTCACGCCAAAACAAGAAACGATTTTTTATACGAATAAAACATCGGAAGACGTTCAAGTGGAAATAGCGCTCCAGTATATTGACGATTTGCAAGCCAAAGAATTGGGATTTGCCAATAATATTCATACGCCTGAAGGCGGAATGCACTTAACCGGTTTCAGAACCGCTCTGACCAGAACTTTAAATAATTACGCCAAAGCCAATAAATTTATAAAAACGGGCGAAGACGCTTTTACCGGCGATGATGTTCGGGAAGGCTTGAGCGCGGTTATTTCGGTGAAATTAAGAGAACCGCAATTTGAAGGGCAAACTAAAGCTAAGCTGGGCAATCCCGAAGCCAGGAGCGCGGTGGAAAGCGTTTTTGACGAAGCTTTTTCCGCTTTTTTGGAAGAATATCCCCAGGAAGCGCGCTCAATTATGGAAAAAACGCTTTTGGCGATGAAAGCCAGAAAAGCGGCCAAGGCAGCCAAGGAAACGGTTTTAAGAAAAGGCGTTTTAGAAGGATTGGCTTTGCCGGGAAAATTGGCTGATTGCCAGACCCGCGACGCCGCTGAAGCGGAATTATTCATCGTGGAAGGAGATTCGGCCGGAGGCAGCGCGAAAATGGCGCGCGATCGCCGCCTTCAGGCGATTTTGGCTTTGCGGGGAAAAATTTTAAACGTGGAAAAAGCGCGGCTGGACAAGATGCTTGCCTCCAAAGAAATCAGACATTTGATTATCGCCTTAGGCGCCGCCATCGCGGAAGATTTCAACATTGAAAAATTAAGATACCATAAAGTTATCATTATGACCGATGCCGACGTTGACGGTTCTCATATCCAAACTTTACTTTTGACTCTTTTTTACCGCTATTATTTGCCGGTGATTGAAGCGGGTTATCTTTATATCGCCCAGCCGCCTCTTTTTCGCCTTCAAAAAGGAAAGGCCGCGCGCTATGTTTATAATGAAAAAGAAAAAGAACGGGCGATAAAGGAGCTGGGCGGCCCGGAGGGCTTGAATATCCAAAGATATAAAGGATTGGGTGAAATGAATCCCGAACAGCTCTGGGAGACGACGATGGATCCGAAAGTCAGAATTCTTAAACAAATTAATATCAAAGACGCTGAAGAAGCCGAACACACCTTTGATGTTTTAATGGGCACGGAAGTGCCTCCCCGAAAACTTTTTATCCAAACTCACGCCAAAGAGGCAAAAAATTTAGATGTTTAAATTTGACATTTTTTTAAAAACATATATAATTGATTCCAATTGTTTTTATTAGTGCGGGGGTTTTCCCCAAGGGGGTATTGACGAAAAGAAAAAGAAAAATTATATTTATAATATAATCAGACAGCGTGATTCCAAAAACGCTTCTTAGAACAGTTAAATAAAATTTTATTTAAAGCCCTTTATATTAAGAAAGGAAAAAGGGTTATTTAATTTTTTGCACGCGTAATTAGTTTTTTTTAATCAAAAAAATGGAGTTCAGCGGCAATAAAAAATATTTTTCAAAATATCGCGAACCATTTACTCCTCTTCCTGATTTGGTGGAAACGCAAATTTTTTCTTTCAAATGGTTTTTAGAAAAAGGCTTGAAAGAATTATTTGAAGAATTTTCCGGCATTACCGATTATACCGGAAAAGAATTGCAGCTGAATTTTTCAAATTTCACGCTTGATCAGCCAAAATACGACGAATATTACGCCAAAGCCAATAATCGCTCTTACGAAGCGCCGCTTAAAGTCAAAGTCCGGTTAGAAAATAAAAAAACGGGAGCATCAAAAGAACAGGAAATTTTTTTGGCCGATATGCCGTTAATGACTTCGCGCGGAACTTTTATGGTTAATGGCGTGGAAAGAGTTTTCGTTTCCCAGCTGGCCCGTTCTTTCGGGGTTTATTTTACCGCCAATGAATTAAGAGGAAAAAGGCTTTTTGGCGCCAAAATTATTCCTTCGCGCGGCGCTTGGATAGAAATAGAAACCGATTATGACGGCGTGCTCTACGCGCGCCTTGACCGCAAAAGGAAAATTCCCGCTTCGGCCTTGCTGCGGATTTTCGGCTTAGAAACGAAAGAGGCGATGGAAAAAGCTTTTTCTTCAAAAGATAACGGGGAAATTTCTTATCTTAAAAATACTTTAGAAAAAGATTCCATTAAGACCGCGGATGAAGCCTGCGTGGAGATCTATAAAAGCATAAGGCCCGGCGAATTCGCCACCGTGGAAAACGCCCGCGAGCTTTTGGAAGCGATGTTCGGCCGGGAACGGTACGATCTTTCTTCCGTCGGCCGGTATAAGCTTAATAATCGTCTGGGTCTTGATCTAAAAAAAGAAAGCCGGATTTTGGATTTGGAAGATTTAACGGCGATTATCGGCCAGATCATTACTTTAAATAATACGCCTCAGGCGGTTCCGGACGATATTGACCATCTGGGAAACCGGAGAGTGCGAAGTGTCGGCGAAATGCTTCAGCAGAGATTGCGGGGAGGATTAACTAAAATGCGCCGGACGATTCAGGACAGAATGTCAACTTTAGAGATTGATTTGCTGACGCCGTCCCAACTTATTAATTCCCGCCATTTTTCCGTTATTTTAAAAGATTTTTTCATCAATAACCAGCTTTCTCAATTTATGAGCCAGAAGAACTTGTTGGACGAACTGGAACATTTGCGCCGGCTTTCCGCCTTGGGTCCGGGAGGACTGACCCGCGATCGGGCGGGATTTGAGGTTAGGGATGTTCATCCTTCCCATTATGGAAGAATTTGTCCGATTACCACTTCGGAAGGAGGAAATATCGGCTTGATTGTTTATTTGGCGGGATACTCAAGGGTCAATTCTTACGGCATTTTAGAAACGCCTTATTGCCGCGTTAAAGACGGCAAAATAACCAAGGAATTGGTTTATCTTACGGCGCATGACGAAGCCAAGCACAATATCGCGCATGCCGGCGTGGCGAGAGACACTAACGGGAAGTTAATTGACGATTTGGTGGAAGCGAGAATTAAGGGACAGCCGGGAATGATCTTGGCCGAGGAAATAGATTTTATGGACGTGGCGCCCCAGCAAGCTTTCGGTATGGGCGTCAGTTTGATTCCATTTTTAGAGCATGATGACGCTAATCGGGCTATGATGGGTTCTAATATGCAGAGGCAGGCTATCGCCCCCATTAGGCCGGAAGCTCCTTTGGTGGCAACCGGCGTGGAAGAAAGGATAGCGCGCGATACCGGCCGTTTGATTTTGGCCGAAGGAGACGGCGCGGTGACTTACGCCGATGCCAGAAAAATTACCGTAAAATATAAAAAAGGAGGAGAAAAAAGCTATAATTTGATTATCGGTTTTCGTTCTAATGCCTTTACGTCAATCAGCCATCGCACGAAAGTTGAAGTTGGAGACAAGGTTAAGAAAGGAGATCTTTTGGCCGACACGTCGGCCAGCGATAACGGCCAATTGGCTTTGGGGCAGAATTTGCTGGTTGCTTTTCTTTCTTGGAGAGGAGCTAATTTTGAAGATGCCATTATTCTTTCCGAGCGTCTGGTAAAAGACGATTGTTTCAGCACCATTCATATTGAGGATTTTATTTGCGATGTTCGGGACACCAAACTTGGTCCGGAAATCACCACTCATGATATTCCCAATGTCGGAGAAGAAAAATTGAAGGATTTGGATGAGGATGGCATCGTCAGAATCGGCGCCGAAGTCAAGCCGGGCGATATTTTGGTGGGAAAAATTTCTCCAAAAGGGGAGGTGGAATTTACTCCCGAAGAACGGCTGATGCACGCTATTTTCGGCGAAAAAGTAAGCGATGTGAAAGATACTTCGCGCAGGGTTCCTCACGGAAAAGGAGGAAGAATAGTAAGCATTAAAATATTTTCGCGGGAGCGCGGAGACAAATTGGAAACTGGAGTGATAAAAAGGATTCAAATAGAAGTGGCTCAATTAAGGAAAATTTCCATCGGAGACAAGCTGGCCGGCCGTCACGGAAATAAGGGGGTGATTTCGCGCGTTCTTCCGGAAGAAGATATGCCTCATTTGGCGGACGGGACGCCCGTAGACATTATTTTGAATCCTTTAGGCGTCGCTTCCCGGATGAATTTGGGGCAAATTTTAGAAACGCATCTCGGCTGGGCCGCCAATCGTTTGGGATACCAGGCGATTAGTCCGGTGATGCAGGGAGTGACTGACGCCGAAATAAAAGAAGAATTGATTAAAGCGGGGCTCCCCGCGTCCGGAAAGATTGAGCTTTACGACGGATTGACGGGGGAAGTTTTTGAAAATAAAGTGGCGGTTGGATATATTTATATGATGAAGCTTTCCCATATGGTGGAAGACAAACTTCATATGCGCTCTATCGGGCCGTATTCTTTAATCACCCAGCAGCCTTTAGGCGGGAAGGCTCAAGGAGGGGGACAGCGGTTCGGCGAAATGGAGGTTTGGGCTCTTGAAGGATACGGTGCGGCTCATATTTTGCAGGAAATGATTACGATAAAATCTGACGACGTTCTGGGGCGGACCGCGGTTTATAATTCCATTGTCAGAGGCGAAGACTTTAAGGATCCTCATCTGCCCGCTTCTTTTTTAGTCTTGGTTAATGAACTTAAAGGTTTGGCTTTGGATGTGGAATTAAAAGAGCCCGACATTAAAATAAAAGAAGACGCGGAATTCAGAAGCGAAGATTAAAAAAATTTTAATTTATGGAACAAAAGCCCACTGATTTTCAATCAATAATATTGCGTTTGGCTTCCCCGGATAAGATTCTTTCTTGGTCGCATGGAGAAGTGACTAAGCCGGAGACCATCAATTATCGCACCCAGCGCGCCGAAAAAGAAGGCCTTTTTGACGAACGGATTTTTGGGCCGGAAAAAGATTACGAATGTTATTGCGGAAAATATCGCCGAATTCGCTATAAAGGAATCGTTTGCGATAAGTGCGGCGTGGAGGTGACGAAATCAGTCGTCCGGCGGGAAAGAATCGGCCATATCAAGCTGGCGACGCCCGTCACTCATATTTGGTTTTTGCGGGGGGTGCCTTCCAAAATCGGCTTGATTTTAGATATATCCGTCAACGATTTGGAGCGGGTGGTTTATTTCGCCGGATACGTGGTGACGAAAATTAACGAAAAAGCGCGGCAGGAGATTTTAAAAATACTGGAAAGAGATTATAAGGAAAAAACCAAAACCGCCGGCGGCCTTAAAGAAAAAAAATCCTTAAAAGAGGCGCGGGATCGAATAAAGTCTGAACTGGAGGATTTAAAGCCGCTTAAAGTTTTAGATGAAGTTTCTTATCATCGTTTGACGCTTCGCTACGGAGAAGTTTTTGAAGCGGAGATCGGGGCGGAAGCGCTGTATAATCTCTGCAAGAATTTGGATTTGGAAAAATTGGAAAAGGAGTTGATTCTTCAGGAAAAAGAAGCCAGCGCTCCGAATGTCAAAAAAATTCTTAAACGTTTGAGTCTGGTGCGTTCGCTCAGAAAATCCCGCAGCCGGCCGGAATGGATGTTTTTGGAAATAATTCCGGTTATTCCTCCGGCTCTTCGTCCGATGGTTGCCTTGGAAGGAGGCCGGCACGCCACTTCTGACGTAAATGATCTTTATCGCCGCGTTATTAACCGGAACAACCGATTGAAAAAACTTTTTGAACTTAAGGCGCCGGAAGTCATAATGAGAAATGAAAAAAGAATGCTTCAAGAAGCGGTGGACGCGCTGATTGACAATTCAATGAGGCGCGGCCAAGCGGTAATTTCTCAAGCCCAAAAGCGCCCCCTTCGTTCTTTGGCGGATATGCTTAAAGGGAAACAAGGGCGTTTCCGCCAAAATCTTTTAGGAAAAAGAGTGGATTATTCCGGCCGTTCCGTGATCGTCATCGGTCCGGATTTAAAGTTGAATCAGTGCGGGCTGCCGAAACATATGGTTTTGGAGCTTTTTCGTCCTTTCGTCATTTCTTTGCTTATCAAAAAAGAGCTGGCTCATAATGTTCGCGGCGCCAATCGTTTGATTGACGAGAAATCTCCCGAGGTTTGGGGAATTTTAGACGAGGTAATAGAAAACAAATTTGTTTTATTGAACCGCGCGCCCACGCTTCATCGTTTGGGAATCCAGGCCTTTCATCCGGTTTTAATTGAAGGAAACGCCATTCAGCTCCATCCTTTGGTTTGTCAGGCCTTTAACGCCGATTTTGACGGAGATATGATGGCGGTTCACGTCCCATTAAGCCAAGAAGCTCAAGCGGAAGCGCGGGAAATTATGAACGCGGGAAAAAATCTTTTAAAGCCCGGCACGGGCGAACCGGTGACGAATCCGACCCAGGATATTGTTTTGGGATGCTATTGGATGACGAAAATCAATGAAAAATCAAAGGGGGCGGGAAAAATTTTTTCTTCGCCCAACGAAGTTATTTTAGCTTACGATATGGGATATTTGGACATTCAGGCGCCCATTAAAGTTCGGGCTACTGCCACGGCCAAATATCAGGAGTATGCCGGAGCTCTTTTTGAGACGAGCGCCGGCCGCCTGCTTTTTAACAGTATTTTGCCCGACAATTTTCTTTTTATCAATGAAGAAATCAAAAAAAATACTTTAGGCAAGATTGTGCGCCGCTTGATCGCCCGTTACGGTTCGGAGGAAACGCCGCAAATTTTAGATAAAATTAAATCTTTCGGTTTTAATTACGCTACCCGTTCGGGCATCAGCTGGGGAATAGACGATTTGATTGTGCCCGAGATTAAATATTCAATTATTGATTTGGCGCAGAAAGAAGCCCAAGAAGTGCAAAATCAATTTGAAGAAGGCCTTTTGACCGATAAAGAGCGCTATCGGAGAATCGTTGAAATTTGGTCAAACGTAAAACGCAAAGTTGATGAAGCGGTTCCTTTTTCTCTTGACCCCTTGGGTTCTGTCCATAATATGGTCAGTTCCGCCGCGCGAGGCGATTGGAATCAGGTTTCTCAGATGTCGGGAATGAAAGGCCTGGTCAGAAATCCGGCCGGAAAAATTATTGAATTGCCGATTCTTTCTTCTTATAAGGAAGGTTTGAATGTTTTGGAGTATTTTATTTCCACTCACGGCGCGAGAAAAGGAATGGCGGATACGGCTTTAAAAACAGCCGCCGCCGGCTATCTGACCAGGCGTTTGGTGGACGTGGCTCAGGAAATAATAGTTCAAAAAGAAGATTGCGGCGTCAAAGAAGGATTAGAAATCAGGCGGCGCGACGGAGAAGATTACGGGAAAAAACTTTCTTTTCGCATTTTTGGCCGGACTTTAGCCAAAGATATCAAAGATAAAAACGGAAAAACTTGGTTTAAGGCCGGCCATCTTTTAACGACGGATGACGCGGAAGCGATTGAAGCTTCGGAAATTGATTCTTTAATCGTTCGTTCGCCGATAATCTGCAAGGTTTTGCGCGGCATTTGTCAGACTTG
The DNA here is from genome assembly GCA_038064095.1 of Patescibacteria group bacterium. Taxonomy (GTDB): domain Bacteria; phylum Patescibacteriota; class Minisyncoccia; order JACROR01; family JACROR01; genus JACPLO01. Next base: position 13,212 of record JBBTTT010000057.1, read on the forward strand.
CTACGGTTATGATTTGGGAAACAATGAAAAAGTCAAAATAGGCGAAGCCGTCGGAATTGTGGCCGCTCAAGCGATCGGCGAGCCCGGCACTCAATTAACGATGAGGACTTTTCATACCGGCGGCGTCGCCACGGCCGGCGATATCACTTTGGGCCTTCCGCGGGTGGAGGAAATTCTTGAATTAAGAACGCCGAATAACCCCGCGATTATTTCGGACGTTGACGGCCAAGTTCTTGAAATTGAAGAGAAAGATAAAGAAAAAATAATAAAAATTCTTTTGGATTTATCGGATAAAAAATCTAAAAAGAAAGAATCCTCCGCCGCCCCTGTTTCGCCAAGGCTTCGCGAGGCGAGTAAAGTTTTGAAGGATAAAGAAACCAAGGAATTTATTATTCCTTTCGGTCGCTCGTTTTTAGCACAAAAAGGCGAAAAGATAAAAACAGGCCAGCTACTCTCCGACGGCGCGGCGGAAATTCCTCTTTTATGCAAATTGGCGGGTGAAGCCGCGGCTCAAAATTATATTTTGAACGAAGTCAGTAAAATTTACACTTTGCAGGGCGCTTCCATAAACGACAAACATCTTGAAATAATCATCAAACAAATTTTTTCCCGCGTGATGATAAAAAAATCCGGCAGCACTTCTTTTAGCGCCGGCGACGTGGTGGAGAATTATGTTTTTATTCAGGAAAACGAACGGGTCAAAAAAGAAAAAGGAGAGCCGGCCGAAAGCGTTCTTTGGCTGAAAGGCATTACCAAAGTGGCTCTGACCACTTCCAGTTTTCTTTCCGCCGCTTCTTTTCAGGAAACTTCCAAGGTGCTGATTAACGCCGCCTGCGCCGGTAAAGAAGACAAACTTTTGGGACTCAAAGAAAATGTGATTATCGGCCGTCTTATTCCGGCCGGGACCGGTTTTCAGCGGAGCAAAAAAGACAAATAAATTTTATTGTAAAATGCCGATGGTGGGAGTTGAACCCACAAGGGCGTGAGCCCACAGCATTTTGAGTGCTGCGTGTTTGCCAATTTCACCACATCGGCTTTTTTTCTTGCTTTAATCAATCCTATTTGTTAAATTTAAAATTATTATGGAAAATAATCAAGCGCCAACCGGACAAAATTTAAGCATTTTTTGGGTTGAAACGGAAAAAATAAAGCCCAATTCTTTGCAGCCGCGCCGCACCTTTGACGAAGCGCGATTAAAAGAATTGGCGGAGTCCATTCGCCAGTACGGCGTGATTCAGCCGCTGGTGGTGGTTAGGAAAGAATATGAAGTGGAGACGGGAACGGCCGTTGATTATGAATTGGTGGCCGGCGAAAGAAGATTGCGGGCTTCCAAATTAGCCGGACTGGTTCAAGTGCCGGTGATTATCCGCCAAGAGTCCGTTGAAAGAGTAAAATTGGAATTGGCACTGATTGAAAACATCCAGCGCGAAGATTTAAATCCCGTTGAACGGGCAATCGCTTTTAAACGTTTAATCGACGATTTTGGAATAAAACAGCGGGAGATCGGCGCGAAGATCGGAAAGAGCCGCGAATTCGTGGGAAACAGCATTCGCATTTTGAATTTACCTCAAGAAATGCAAGACGCTTTAATGGAAGGAAAAATCAACGAAGGTCATACCCGGCCTCTTTTAATGCTTTCGGATCGTTTCGGGGATCAGCAGATTCTTTTTAAGGATATTCTTTATAAAAATCTTTCCGTGCGCGACGCGGAAAAAATTTCGCGGCGCATCGCTCGCGATCGGGCGAGAAAACAAGACGATTCACCCGATCCGGGGATTCGGCGGGTGGAGGAAAAATTAGCTCAAGTTTTAGGAACGCGGGTTTCAATTGAAAGGAAGGGGCAGGGCGGCGTAATCGCCATTTCGTTTTTTTCCGACGAGGAACTTGCTGATATTTCGGGAAAAATCGCCGAAAAAAAGGAACAGGAAAATTTTTTATCCGAAGAATTGCCGGTATCCGATAAATCTTTGTTTGAAGAACCGGCGCCGAATTTGCCTAAAGATTTTCCTCAAGTTCAGACCGTTTCTGATTTTGGAGATATTTTAAAAGATTCGGATAAAAATAAAAGTGCCTCGGCGGAGAAAGATAAAGATATTTTGAATAATTTTACCGTTTAATTTTACCGCTTAGAGAAAGCGAATTCGGATATCTTCTACGTTTTTGAGTTTTTTTATCTTAATTTTTATTTTTTTCATTTGTTCTTCATTTTTAGGGGTAAAGACGATGTGAATGGCCGGATATTCCGTGCCTGAAGTGTCGCTTTTGATGAATTCAATATTCAGCCGAAAAGAAGCGAAAATCGCGGCAATTTCTTGAAGCAAGCCGATGCGGTTTTTGACGACGATAATAAGTTCTCTTTTTTTTATTTTATTTTTTTTAATGCTTAAGGCGGAAGAAGAAAATTCTTTGAAGGACGAGCGGATATGATCTTTGGCTAATGAAGTTTTCACGAATTCCAGCCATTCTTGGGAAGGTTTTTTATTTTTTTGAGTAAGAATTTCTACCACATCGCCGGATTTTAAGCCGGAGGAAAGCGGCGCCATTTTGCCGTTGATTCTGCTGCCGACCGCGCTGTCGCCGATTTCCGAATGAATGTGATAGGCAAAATCCACGGGTGTAGCGCCGTCGGGAAGGTCAATAACGTCGCCTTTGGGAGTAAGCGCGAAAATGCGGTCGTGGAAAAAATCTATTTTTAGGGAATCAAGGAATTCTTTGGTGGTTCGCTTTTCTTTTTGAAATTCTTTTTGCCATTCTTGAAGTTGTTTGACCCAGGCGAATTTGTTGCGGTGAAAAACAGCGGATTCGGATGATTTTCCGGCCAGATTGTAGACCCAATGAGCGGCGATTCCAAATTCGGAATCGCGATGCATTTCGGGAGTTCTGATTTGAAATTCGGTAACGCGCCCGCCTTTGGCAAAAACCGTGGTATGCAGGCTTTGGTAGCCGTTGGGTTTCGGGAGAGCGATAAAATCTTTTATTCGGCCTGGCAAGGGGCGCCAGAGTTTATGGATAACGCCGAGCGCGGCATAACAGCTTTCTACGTCTGGAACGATGATTCTCATCGCCGCCAAGTCTTTTATTCTTGACCAATCCATATCTTTTTTTTGAAGTTTTTTCCACAAACTGTAATAATGTTTTACGCGCCAGGAAATTTCCGAAAACTTAATGTTTTCTCCGATAAACTCTTTTTTAATCAAAGGAACCAGCTCTTCCAGATATTTTTCCCGTTGAGGAATCTTTTCTTTTATTTCACCGGCAAGCCACTGGTATTCTTCGGGGTAAGCGTATTCAAAAGCCAAATCTTCCAATTTTGATTTAACGTCCCACATGCCGATGCGATCGGCCAAAGGAGCGTAAATTTCTAATGTTTCCAAAGCAATTCGTTTTCTTTTTTCCGGCTTGGGATGAGCCCAGAGCGTTTCCAGATTATGAAGGCGATCCATCAGTTTGATTATTACGACGCGGATGTCTTGGGCTAAAGCGAGAAACATTTTACGCATTGATTCCGCCTGTCTTTCCGCGCCGCGATACTTTATTTTTTTGACTTTAGTCAGTCCGTCCACCAAAAGAGCCGTTTCTTCTCCAAATTTTTTTTTAATGGCGTTGAGCGTCGTTTTGCTTTCTTCCACGGTGTCATGAAGTAGGGCGGCGGCAATGGCGGAAGCGGAGAGCTTTAAAGAAGCGACTTTTAAAGAAACATTCAGAGGATGACTGATGTAAGGATCGCCGGAAAATCTTTTTTGTCCTTCATGGGCCTTATGGGCGAAATCAAAAGCCCGTTTAATTACAATGCGGCCGTCTTTGGCTGCGCCGCATTCATTAAGTTTTTTTTCGTATTCTTCCCAATTCATAAGGAATTACGGGATGATTTGTGCCCTTCTCTGAAAGAACAGTTTTTATTGGAGCATTTGACGCTGTTTTTTAATTCTACAAGCGCGGCGCCGCATTCAACGCAGAGCCGGCCCGTGGGTTTTTGCCAGGCGGCCAAGTCGCAGTCCGGATATCGGGAACAGCCGTAAAAAATCCGTCCTTTTCTGGTTTTTTTCATAATTATTTCGCCGGTCTGGCATTTCGGGCATTTGATATTCAAGGAAACCGGCGGAAGAGATTTGGTTGTTCGGCAATCCGGAAAGCCGGAACAGGCGATAAACCGGCCGAAGCGTCCGTGTTTTATAATCATTGGTTTGCCGCATTTTTCGCACAATTCGTCGGTTTTTTCCGTTAGGTCGCGTTTTTCCACTGTTTCATATTTTTTTTTCAAGTTCGCGGCGAACGGCCCATAAAAATTTTTTAGAACCGGTTCCCATTTTTCTTTGCCATCGGCAATTTGGTCAAGGTTATCTTCCATTTTCGCGGTGAATTCCAGATTGACGATTTCGGGAAAGTGTTCCATTAAAAGATCGTTTACCATTATGCCTATTTCGGTGGGCTTAAATTTTTTTTGTTCGTTTTTTTCCGCGTAGTTCCTGTTTTGAATGGTGCTGAGAGTGGGCGCGTAGGTGGAAGGCCGGCCGATGCCGTGTTCTTCAAGAGTTTTTATCAAGGCCGCTTCCGAGTAGCGGGGAGGGGGTTCGGTAAAATGCTGTTCGGCGTTCAAATCTTCAAGTTTCAAGATTTCATTTTCTTCAAGCAACGGCAGAAGAGATTCGGAAAAAGCCGTTTCATATATTTTTGTCCATCCCGCGAATTTCATTACCGAGCCGCTGGCGCGAAAAACAAAACGGCCAGTTTCAATCTCGGCGCTGGTGGAATCAAATATCGCTTCTTTCATCTGGCAAGCGAGAAATCTTTTCCAGACGAGATTATATATTTTGTATTGGTCGGGCTGAAGTTTTTCTTTGAGCGCGTCCGGCGCGGCCGAGAGGTCGGCGGGACGGATTGCTTCGTGGGCTTCCTGCGCCATTTTTGATTTAGTTTTAAATCTTCGCGGGGCGTCAAGCACGAATTCCCGGCCGATGTTTTTTTTAATGAAAGAAGCCGCGGATTCAAGGGATTCATTTGAGAGGTTGACCGAATCGGTGCGCATGTAGGTAATGAACCCAGATTCGTAAAGCCGTTGGGCGGCGAACATTGTTTTTTTTGCGGAATAGCCGAATTTATTGGCGGAAGTTTGTTGAAGAGTGCTGGTGGTAAAAGGAGGAAAAGGCTGGCGGCGAACCTCTTTGCTTTCTATTTTGCTTACTTTATATCGCGCGTTTTCCAGTTCTTTAAGGACGGCGTCCGCTTCCTGTTTATTTTTTATAGCCAGTTTTTCAAGCGGTTTGCCGTCTTTTTTTGCGAGTTTTGCTTCAAATTTTTCCGAAAGGGAATCACGCTTTCCTTCGTTTTTTTTGAATTTTGCCGCGATCGTCCAATATTCGTCCGGCTTGAATTTTTCAATTTCCTGTTCCCGTTCAACGATCAGCCGCACCGCGGCTGACTGCACTCTCCCTGCTGAAAGTCCGCGATATATTTTTTTCCATAAAAACGGCGAAAGTTTATAGCCGACCAAGCGGTCAAGGATGCGGCGCGCCTGTTGGGCATCAACCAGATTTTGGTCAATATCGCGCGGATTTTTTAACGCTTCTTCAATCGCTTTTTTCGTGATTTCGTGAAAAACTATTCGTTTGACGATTTTCCGCTCCGCTTTTTTAGTTTCAGGCTCGTCTAATTTTAAGGCTTGGATGAGGTGCCAAGCGATTGCTTCTCCTTCGCGATCTTCATCGCTGGCCAGCACCACTTCCTCCGCTTTCTCTGATATTTTTTTTAATTCGTTTACCCGTTTTTTTGATTTCATCGGAATGATGTATTGCGGCTTAAAATCATTGTCAACGTCAATTCCGAGTTTTGATTTCGGAAGATCGCGCAAATGGCCGTATGACGATTCAACGCGAAAATCCCGGCTTAAAAATCTGGAAATAGTTTTGGCTTTAG
>JBBTTT010000058.1:0-8074 GCA_038064095.1 Patescibacteria group bacterium
TCGCCGAACCTTCGCTGAAAATCTGCGCCAAAAAATCATCAGCGAATTTTCTTTTGAAAAACAATTGTCAAAAACCGTCAGTCTTTATTTTTCCTGATTTATTTTTAAAAAAATAAAACCGGCGGCTGAAAGAATCCCTATTCCCAAGCTGGCTAAAAACCAAAACCAGACGTTATTTTTTGTATCCTCCGTTGCTTTATTTTCCGCCTGCCCGCCATCGGCTTGTACTGAAGGCGCGGGCAGGCGGGTTGCTTCAATAATATTGGCGGTCTGAACGATATTAGAACTTTTATTTTCACTTGAACTTGAATCTTCATTTAAAGACGAAGATCGGGCCTCTAAAAATGACGGCGATTGAGAATTGTTATTTTCTTTTCCCGGAGATTCCAAAGCTATGACCGTTTGCGTTTGTCCGGCGATTCTGTTGAAACTTTCATTTGCTTCCGGCGAACCGCTATATGAAAACAAATCAGCCGAACGATTGGCTGAATATAAAAGTTCCGCTTCTCCGGAAACCGGCGCCAAAGAAATCGCGGAAACCGATTCCGGCACCGCTAAAAATGATTTCGGCAGAATATAAGTGGAATCGGGGAAAACAAATTTTTGGTTCCGGCTTTTTAAAAGCCAACGGGAAATATCAAGCGTACTCGCTGAAGGATTATGAATTTCAATCCAGGAAGAATTGCCGGAAGCTGACTTTATCTCAGAAATATAAAGTTCGTTGGGAATCACGGTTACTTTTAAATAATCGGAAGCCGAATAATAACCGGAAGAAACATTCAAAATTACTTGATAAATACCGGGGAAATAATAAGTATGACGGACTGTTTTTCCTTCTTTTTGCGTTCCGTCGCCAAAAATCCATAAATATCTGGCGTTTTCAAGCGGTTCATTTTTTAAACCAAGGGCTTCTCCTCTAAATTCCGTTTCCGCTCCGGCCACGGCGATTTTATCCGGACCGGCCAGCGCTTTGATTGAAAATGAATTTTCCAACGGAGCGATTGAGCCGGAAAATTCTTGATTTGACGACTGATTAATTTGCTCGGATAACTCTCCGGATTGCGGCTGGCCGGCATTAGCCAGCCGCGGAGTGGCCGTAGCCGTAATCCACCCCGCCGCGGTCCGTTGAAGAGTTTCTTTAGTGTTATTATTTCCTCCGATCTGCCAATCGCCCGAACCGTCCGCTCGGTCAATTTCAACGCCGGATCCGTCACGTAAAATTAAAATTTCGCCTGAATTGGAAAGAGCGCCGGTATAAATTAAATCCGCGGCCGCCGCCGGCGCGGAACTGTCATCCGTCCTCTCCAAAAGAAAAAAAGAATTCGCGGGAATTATTCCCTCCAAATTGATCGTAGGAGCTCCGTCTTGCGCGTTAAGCTGCCAACCGCTTAAATCAACATTAATTGAACCATTATTAAAAAGTTCTATCCACTCGTCGTTAGCGTCTTGCGAAGATGTGCCGCCATTATTACTTCCCATCCAAGCCACTTCATTAATAATCACTTTCGCACCCGCCAAAAACGGAAAAACCAAAAAAAATAATCCGAATAAAGAAAATAGCCGTAAAAATTTAACCATTATAATTCAAAATTTAATCGTATCGCCGGGTTTAAGAATATTCTTTTTTGATTTTTCCGCCTGAAGCGGATCAGCCTCTGGCTGAGATTTTTTATTGCCGGCATCAGAAATTTCACCGGCGTCCGAAATTAAAGATTTTTTCAAAGTCCGCCTTAATTCCGTCAAATCGGGAGATTTTCTGGCCGACGGATCAGTTCGCCGGCCGCTCGCGCTTATGGTGTCGGTTTGCGGACGCTTGGAAACCAAATCTTTCAAAAACAGTTTTTTTTCATCCTGTTTTTTAACCACTAATTCGCCTTCTTTGACGCCGGGAAATCTGGGCGCGCCCATTAAAGGTTCGGCTTTTTCAAAATTTCTCCGAAACGGAAGATTTTTTTCCGGCGGATCGTTTGTTTCTGATTTCGCCGGAGATACGGGCATCCCCATATGTTCAGGACAATAAATCGGCCGCCGGCCATCGGGCTTGAAAGGCACAAAAATTTTTTTGCCGCAAACACTGCAAACAGCTTCGGATTTCGGCGGCCCGCCCGCATCGCCGGCGAAACGCGGCGGGCGCGGCCCTAAATTAATTGAAGAAGTGTCTTTGAAAATCGGCTGCTTTAAAGAAGTTTCTTTTGAATTTTCTATCGGCGCGTGCCAAGCGGCGATTTTTTCCCGAACTTGCTGGAAAGGAGTGCCATATTTTTCTCTTGAAAATTCAATAATTTCTTTTTTAAAAGAAACTGTTTGTTTTTCCATTGGCGCCAAAGTTTGAGCGGAAAAAGGGCGGGAAGTTATACCGTCAATCATTAATTTTAAATAAATGCCGGCAAAAGGCAAGTTAACCAAATCTTCAATCATAAACTCGGGCGCGAACTCATTTTCCAAAAATTCGGCGTCCGCCGCCCCCACCCGAAAAACAATCATCGTCCCCACGTTGCCGAAAACCGCGTCCCGCACTTTAGTGCTGGTATCGGTTACCAGCTGGCCGATATATTGATGGGCCAAAGCCAAACTTAAACGATATTTTCTCGCTTCCGAGAGAATGTCGGCAAAAGCATCCGTGGCGAAATTCTGGAATTCATCCACGTAAAGATGAAAATCCGCGCGTTCTTCTTCCTGAACGTCCACCCGGCTCATCGCCGCCAAATAAAGCTTAGTGATAAGCATCGCGCCCAAAAGATGAGAATTACTTTCACCCACTCTTCCTTTGGAAAGATTGACGATGAGAATTTTTTTCTCATCCATCATTTTTCTCATATCAAAAGAAGTGTGTTCCTGACCGATAATGTTTCGAATCAAAGGATTGGTGATGAATTGGCCGATTTTGTTTTGAATGGCCGGCGTCGCCTCCTGGGCGAATCTTTCGGTATATTTGGCAAATTCCTGGGTCCAAAAAGCCTTGACTACTTCATCTTTTATTTCAGAAACGACTTCTTTCCGATAATCCTTGTCCGCAAGCATGCGATTTATTCCCAGAAGAGTGGAATTGGGATATTCCAAAAGCGCCAGCACCGTGTTGTTGAGAATGTATTCCATTCGAGCCGACCAGACATCGGGCCAGATTTTCTTAAAAACTCCCATTAAGCCCGCGGCCATTAAATGCCTTTGGTTGTCGCCGATTTTTTCCAAAACGTTAAAAGCCACCGGAAATTCGGTGTCAGCCGGATTAAAATATACGACGTCTTTAATCCGTTCTTTGGGAATATAATTTAAAAGCTTTTCCGCCAGCTCGCCGTGCGGATCAATCACGCCCAGCCCGTTTCCCGCGGCAATATCCTGAATAGCCATATTTTCCAAAAGCGTGGACTTTCCCATGCCGGTCTTTCCGATAACATAAATATGCTTGCGCCGGTCTTCTTCTTTAATGCCGAATTTTCGCCGCTCGTTCCTGAAATCGGTCTGGGCAAAATAAATTTTACCGCTGTTTTCCATAAATTAAAAAAAGAATTATATCGGCAAATTTGCCGGCGGCGTCCCTTTTTTCCTCTCGCCCCTTTCAAAAGTCGGGGCGCTGACGACGCGGCCCGGATAATGATAAATGGTCGCCAATTCTTCGGAAGATAAAATAAAAGATTTTCTTTGAAAAGGATGATAAAAATAACCCCGCCGGCGGAAAGCTTTGATCATTAAACGTTGATTGCGGTATTCCCTTTTTTTCTTAAACCAAAATCCGCCCGACGTGCTTCTTTGCGACTTAAATCCGTTAAGATTCTGACTATTGTATTGTTTCATCACTCCTATAATGGAAGCGATATTTATCGGATTAAAAATATCCCGCCGCGCCGCGTAGATTACTCGGATACCCGCGTCAAATCCGAGTTTTGCCATATTGCGATCCAGCGCTTTTATCAAGTCGGTTTCGCCGGGCAAGAGCGGCCGCGAAGGCGCTTCTTCCTTGCCTTTAGTTTTTTTAGAAATATTTTCCTTAAGTTTTTCCCCTTCTTCCAGCCATTGATTATCGGAAGCCCTGATTAAAATCTGAAACCAGACATTCTCCCCTTCTTTAATTGAAGACATAAATTCCAAAAGCGAAGACATCGGATCTATTTTTTCCATTTCTTCTTTGACATTTTCTAAATTAAAATCCATATAGGTCCTAATCGGGTAGGCGTCTTCTTTGGTCAAGCCGAATTCCACTCCCCACAATTTCCAATCTTCGTTGGGGATATTCTCCGGCAAGGCCCGGCTATAATCGTCAACTTCCGTAATTTCCACTTCCGGATACTGGGCGTAAATCTGGGCTTCCACTAAATTTTTCATCGCCTTGGGAGCGCGGACAAAAAACTTGATTTTTCCTCCCAAACTCGCTATTTCAAAAGAAAACCATCCCTTCACGAATCCCTTCCAATATTTTTCCAAGCGCGATCCTTCGGAAGAATTATGAAAAGCGTTAAAAATAAGCTCCATTGCCTGCGGGCTTTTAAAAACATTATGCGGCACTTTAACTTCCAGAAGTATCCAGGAAATGTTGGCGACAAAATACGATTGAACATATAATATCCAAATTTCCCGGCAAATCAAAAAAAGAACGACCGGCAGCCAAATAAACCAAATATTCAGAAAAATGTTTAAAATTTGAGCCGCGAAACCGCTGCTAAAGATTTCCAAAACTTTCATTACAAACATTATATCCCGTTAAAAATCTTCTGGCAAAACTAATTTTACCCCGTACGAAAAGCATTAAATCGCGTTCAGAAACAAAAAATTTAAAAAAATTCCAGAATAAAGAGACTTTCGTGCGGGGTTTACGCCAAGATGTAATGTCCTTGCGCGGTCTTTTTAAAAAATTCTTTGTTTTGAAGATTAATCGCGATCGTGCTTTCTTTAACGCGGCGCTGTTTAAGCACTTCTTTGATGATTTCTTCCTTTGCCAGAGGTCCGCGTTCTTTCAAAGTTTGTTTTATCACATCTGAAACAACTCCGCTCTGATAACCCATGCTGTTTAAACCGTAAAGGCCTCTCCCCACCAAAATAAAACGGCCGTCCTTAATCAATTCATTGTGCACCGTCTGAATATGAACCGGCCTTTTAAGCAATAATTCAATGTCAGCGGCAATCTTTTTAAAATGCGTCGGTTCGCCGTTCTTTCTCAAAACCATATGAGCCATATCTCTCATGCCGCTGGGGGAAATTTGGGGGGATTCAAGCAACCCCCACTCTCCCAGATAATTGCGCCTTATTTTTTTAGAAACGGCCAGGAAAGAAAAAAGCAATCCCCGGGGAAAGCCGTTAAAAAAATCTTTTTCCGGAATTTCTTCAAGATGGCGGACAAATTTCGCGAGGATTTCTTTTTCCGACAGAAGATTATCTAAAAATAATTCTTTCCGCAAAGACGTTAAAGCTGTTTCTACTTTATCGGCAAGACGGCGATTATTCGTCCAACGGGAGAAAAAATCGTCGTTTTCGCTTAATCTTATCAATTTGTCGTCCAAAGAAAGAAAAAAGGTAAAATAATTAATTCCGCCGTAATTTGAGGCGGCGGCCGTTAAAAATTCATCTTCGCTCGCCAATCCTCCTTTCCGGTTCAACTCTTCATTCAAATAAAGAGAAATTTCCGCTATTTCATTTTGGCAATTATGACGGAGACGATTAAGGGCGGCGGCCTCAATCTGGCGCACTCTTTCCCGAGTGATTTTATGATCTTGGCCGATGACTTCCAAGGTTTCTTTGTTTTTGTAACCACCGATGCCAAACCGGCGCGCTAAAATTTCCCGACCGCGAACCGAAACGCTTTTCAAGATATTTTTAGCCGCTTTATCCAATTTCATCATAATTTTACATTTTTACGACAATAACAATTATTACGATAATAACACGACTAATTTTTTTGTCAATCACACTGGCTATTGTTTTTTTTAGCTTATGTGCTAAAAATAAATAGCGCGATATAGCGGCATCAGCAACTTAACATCATAAATAAAAAGGAGGTGAAACGAATGAGGATTTTAATCTCATTAATAATGGTTTTAATGATGGGAGGAGATTATAAAATGCCGGCGGAAGCTCCCTCTGATTATTACGCTAAAAATTTTTGGGATGAAAACACAAGAATAATAAAATTTGACAAAAATCCCGAAATTTCTTGGATGGGTACATTGTATGTGGGAAAATTAAACACAGGCAAAAATGAGAATGTTTATTCTGAAATTATCGTTCTGAATATGGACGGCAGGCCCAGCGAAAAAGGTGAAATGGCAAGAATAATAGCAGTCCAGCATTTGAAAAATATGAATACCGAAACGCTTGATGCGATGAATATTTTTTGCGCTTACGACAAGAGTTATGAAGGCGCGGGAAATGGAGAATCTCCGCCGGATTGGATTGTCTATTCAACGCCGCACCTTGACGCTTGTCTTAATACTATCAGCGATTTCATAAACAAAATAAAACCGCTAAAATCGCATTAAATCTTCAGTATTCAGCCGTATGGTTCGCCCAGCGGCTTTTTTCTTTCTTTATAACCCGTGGCACTTCTTATATTTTTTGATATTTTTTGGCGATTTCCGCCTCTACTTCTTCCCGCGGACGGCCGTATTTGGCGGCAGAAAACTTTTTAATCGCTTCCGCGATTGCCGGGTTGGAATCCGGCACCGAATCGGTTTTTATGTTAAATGGACGAGAAGTCTGGCCGTTGATCAAAAGTTTAACGTAAGCGTCGCGATTTTCTATGTTAATCAAATCTTGGGCGGTGAATACCGGCAAAAATTGTTTTTCCACAAATTCCGCGTCATCGGGGCCGAGCCGGAAACTGACCATTGAACCGACATTTCCGAAAACCGCGTCTTTTATGGCTTCGTCAAGCTGGGCGATGTATTGGTGAGCCATTGTCAAAATCAAACGGTATTTTCGCGCTTCGGCTAAAATAGTGGCGATGGATTTGGTGGTGACATTTTGAAACTCGTCTATATAAAGATAAAAATCGCGGCGTTTTTCTTCGGGTAAATCTCCCCGCGAAAGCGCGGCCATGGAAAGCCGTCCCACGATAATCAACCCCAAAAGATGGGCGTTCAAATCGCCGAGTTTTCCTTTGGAAAGATTGACCAACAGAATTTTTCCCTCATCCATTATTTTCCGGAAATTAATCGCCGAATGTTCCTGCATAATAATCGGCCGCATAAACTCGTTAGTCAAAAAATTATCAATTTTGGAAGTGATGTAAGGAACCATATTAGCCAAAGAGGTTTCGCCGCCGGCTTTTTCCGCCTGCTCTCTCCAAAAAGAATTTATCACCGGATTTCGCGAACGGGATATTTTGTAATCGCGGAAATCTTTTTCCGCGAGCACCCGGCCGATTTCCAAAAGAGTGCTGCCGGAAGCCGGATCTTCCATCGCGAGCATCGCGGCGTTTCTGAAATATTGCTGGAAAACCGGCCCCAGCCCCTCGGGCGACCCCGCGAAAAGTTTGTTGAAAATTTCCATCAACTCGTCCACAATCACGGTTTTCTGTTCGGGATGCGCCGGATCGTATTCCAGCATATTAAGCCCCATCGGCCTGTCCATATTGCCCGGATCAAAAACAATCGTATCTTCGGCCCGCTCTTTTGGAATCCAGCCGAGAATCTTTTCAATGATGTCGCCGTGCGGATCAATCACGCAAATTCCTTCGCCAGTCTCAATATCCTGACGCGCCAAATTCTGCATAAAATAAGATTTGCCCGTGCCGGTTTGGCCGATTATGTAAAGATGGCGCCGGCGATCGTCGCGCGCCATTCGCGCCTCGGTTTCTTCTCCGCGATAAACATTTTTACCCAGCAAAATCCCGTTTTGCGGAAGATTAGCCGGCGCCGGCGCGTCTTTAGCTTTAAGATATTTTAATTTCGGCGCGCTAACCAAACCGATCGGAAAATGATAAATGCCGGTTAATTCCGAAGTGTTTAAATATAATGTTTGTTTATCGTCAAACATTCTGACGATAAACCGATAAAATAATTTTTCTTTGGCTTTTTTCTTTTGGCTGACGAATTCAAATTCATTCCCTTGAGGCTCGGAAAATTGCGCGAAAGCGCCAGCTAAA
>JBBTTT010000059.1:0-34897 GCA_038064095.1 Patescibacteria group bacterium
CGAACCCAGTCTACCTGCTCCCAAAGCAGGCGTACCACCATCATACGCCAGCCCGCTAAATATCTTCCGTAATCCTTATTTTAGCTTTTTTATTTTCTAAATCAACGAATACCGCCATAATGTTTATCTGCCATTGTTGTTCGTCCGGCGCGTGGATAAATCCTAAATAAGATTGTATTGCCCGATTGAGTCTTTTTATTTTCCAATCGTCAACATTATTTTCCGGATCATAATCATTTTGGGAAGTTTCATATGAAACTGTTTCATATGAAACACTTTTTACTTCCACAAAATAAAGAATGTCATTTTTTTTGGCAATAATATCTATTTCACCCCATGGTTTTCTAAAATTTCTATCCAAAATTTTATATCCTTGTTTCACAAGATGTTTCACGGCAATATTCTCTCCAATTTCTCCAATTTTTTGTTTTTCTGTTTTATTGTGTTTCACTTGAAACATTCTTAAAATTTTATATCTTTCACTTTGAATTACGAAATTGTCGTTTTGAGACCGCCCGCAGGCGCTTTGCTCGGTGTTTTTTCGGCTAAAATTATAAACAAGCCGATGAAACATTTTTTATTTTAACATTTTTATTAAAAAATCTCATTTGATTGGCAAAAAATAAAAAGTATGCTATATTTTGATATTCCATAGCGAGATACTAGATACTATGGATGTTCTTTAAAATTATAAATTTATTTTATTGGGAGGTGGTTAATAATGTTAATAATGAAAGAAGATGAGCTAACTGACGCAATGACTAAAATATTTATTACAGTTTGCATCTTTTTATTTCTTATGGCGATAATACTATAAATTAATGCACAATAAAGACTTTTTAGCATCTAATAGACATTTGTCCAATAGAAAAATGTCCGATAAGCACATTTTATTCACATTATTTCCACTAATTTAGCTTGTTAAAAAGGAGGATGCGAATGGAAAGAAAAATTGAAGTTCTTGGTTTTTACAATGGCCATCAATTATTAGATGGTGATGGTAAAAAAGCCGATTTGTTAAAAATAATTGAGCTTGCCGGAAGAACTTGTTATAAATCTTTTGATAAAATAACCGTTGATTCGGCAAAACAGTTTGTCCATAAACTCTTGAGAGTTTATAAACATGAAAGCGTGATAGAACATTCTTGGTTTCCTTTATTTATAGACCTTACGGGATTGTTGTCTTGGGAAATTATTTTAGATATTTTGACTACGAATGGATTGTTTAAAGTTACAAAGAAAGAATCAGGGTGGCTGTTGAGCGGAAACGCAAGAATGTTTCGCGATTACATCCTAAAAAGTAAAAAAATATGGAAATATGACATCCGGGACAAGCTGAAAAATGAATATCCGGAACTTTTTCAGGATATTGATCATAACAATATGGATGGCGTTGTTGAGAATGACATTGAAAATGATTTTAAAACGCGCCGTCATATTAAAATATATCCTGATATTTCAGAATTCGCTTCACTTGATGAAAAATTAAAACACTGGTGGCTGGCGGTCCGCTTCAAAGGAGGATCACGGGCATTCACTCATCAACTAGTCAGGCATCGCCTTTGCGCGATTTCCCAGGAAAGCCAAAGATATTGCGACGAAGCTGGATTTTTTGACAATCAGTATTATGTAATTCCGGAATCCATCAAAGAATTAAAAAATACCAAATTGATGGATTTAATCGGGGACGGTGGTTTGGAAAATGATTTAACCTTGGAAGAATGGTATAAAACTAATTTGCTGCTTATGGACAGCTGGTACAGAAATCTGCAGAATTTTCTGAAAATGGCGAAAGAAAAAGGACTGGCAAAAATGAAAGTGAACGAAGACGCCAGATTTTTACTGCCCAACGCAGTTTGCAGCGAAATTGTTGTTTCCGCGAATCTTGAAGAATGGCGCCATATCTTTAAAATGAGATGCGATCTTCACGCCCAGTGGGAAATCCGCGATTTTGCGATGATGGTTTTAAAAAAAGCCAAATCACTTTTCCCCGGCGTTTTTGACGATTTTTTAGAAAGCAAGGACGAAAAAAGCGCGTTTTCTATCTAACAAATTAAAAAACCCCGCCTAGGCGCGGGGTTTTAAAATTAAATTATTCTTGGAATAACTTGAAAAGTTTTTCCAGTTTTAACCAGTTTTTATCGGTATTTTTCTGAATACTGACAATGTCTTCTTCCTTAAGATGGCTGAATCGGCCTTGAATTTTCAAATACTGTTCCACAATCCTTTTCTTTGGCATCTCGCTGGCTTTATAATCCTCTCCGTTAAAAATTTCATAAAGCGGCCAAATTCTGGTTTCAACGGCTAATCTCGCCACTTCAATAGTTTTTTCGGTAGAAAATTTCCAGCCCGGAGGACAAGAAGAGAAAACAAGAATGAATTTAAAGCCTTTTATTTCCTTTGCTTTTCTGATTTTTTCGAGCAAATCTTCGGGATAAGCGATTGAAGCGGTGGCCGCGTAAGGAATCTTGTGAGCAGCCATAATAGCCATAATGTCTTTTTTGGGCTGAGATTTTAAATCCGGCGTAGTGCTGCTCCACGCCCCAAAAGGAGTGGACGACGACCTCTGAACGCCGGTATTCATATAAGCCTCATTGTCATAGCAGACAAAAATTATGTCATCGTTTCTTTCAGCGGCGCCGGACAAAGCCTGTAATCCAATGTCGTAAGTTCCGCCGTCGCCGGCAAAAGCCAGAACATTCACGTCTTCTATCTCTAAAGCGTCAAAACCGGCCCGAGCGCCGGAAGCTTCAGCCGCGGCTTCCTCAAAACAAACATTCTGCAAAGGATAAAGAGAAGCACAATTCGGAAATCTGCCGTTGACGACCGAACCGCAGCAAGCCGGTCTCAACTCAAATGTTCTTTTGCCCAATCCTTTTAAAATAAATCTGCTCGCTATCATCATGCCGCATCCCTGGCAAGAAAATTCTCCGGCGGAAATATATTCTTCGCCGGGAATTTCTTTGAGAATGTTTTCTTTAGACGCGGAAATTTGAACAGCCGGATGTTTCGCGGGGTCAAAATTATTGCCGCCGCCGTTTGTTTCTTTAAGATCAATCCAGATCGGCTCCGGGTCAAACTCCGCCCGGACGGGGTCTTTTTTTGTCCTTTCAATAATTTCCAGGACCCGGCGCGGGCTAACATCTCTTCCGCCGAGACCGGCCGGAAAACTTAAAAGTTTAGGTTTTTGTTCGGCGTAAAACGCGCCCCTGATCTCTCGCCAGACAATCTTTTGCATATCCCGATCAATTACTGCGATAGTCTCAACTCCCCGAAGAGATTCCATTAATTCTTCTTTAGGAAACGGCTTGAACATTCTTATTCTGATCAAGCCCACTCCATCAAGATTTTCTATCGCGCTCTTGATTGTCCCCGCGACTGAACCTAAAGCGATAATAGCTATTTTGGCTTTTTCCATCTTATAAGTTTCAATCGCTTCATATTTTCTGCCAAAAATTTCCTGAAATTCAAAATGGGCTTTTTTAGCGGCCTCTTTTGCCTTTTTTTCAAGATTTTCCGTCAAAATATAACGGAATTCGGTCAAATAATCATCGCCAATGGAAGGCTCGTAAACCAATGGTTTTTCAAAATCAACGGGATAAAGCGGTTTATAGCCGGGCAAAAAATTATCAACTGAATCCTGGGATGAAATTTCTATCGCTTCCGAAGCGTGGGAAAGGTAAAATCCGTCAAGATTCACCATTACCGGCGAATAAATTTGCTCGGCGATTTTATAACCGATAATTATTGAATCAAAAACTTCTTGGGCGTCAGCCGCGTAAAATTGCAGCCAAGGAATGTCGCGAAGAGCCAAACTGTCTTCGTGAGAAGCTAAAATATTCCAAGAAGGACCCAATGTCCTGTTGACATTAACCAAAACCAGAGGCAGCCGCCTAAGACCGGCTGAATATATTTGTTCAGCCATTAGCCAAAGGCCCTGCGAAGAGGTCGCGGTAAAAGCCCGGGCGCCGACTCTGGAAGCCGCCATTATTAAGGCCGCGGCCGAGGCTTCAGATTCAGTATGCTTATACACGGCTTTTAAATATCCTTTAGCGACAAAATCAGCTAATTTTTCCGCAACGGTAGTTTGGGGAGTAATGGGATAAGCCGAAATAACTTGAACTTTTGAACGAACCGCCCCCCAAGCCGCCGCCTCATTGGCATGCATTACTTTTCGGAATTTTTCCAAAATCTTTTCCATTTTATTCCTCCAATTTTTGGCTGATTGCCGATCTCGGACATTCTTGAGCGCAGATGCCGCAGCCCTTGCAATAGTCATAATTGATTTTCAGTTCTCCTTGTTTTTCGGAAACCGCCATATGAGGGCAGAATTTCCAGCAGTTTCCGCAAAAATCGCAAACGCCGCAGCTAAAACACCTTTTCGCTTCCGAACGCGACGCCGGTTCTCTTTTCTGATTTTTATTAAAATAAACCGGATTTAAATCGGAAAATTTAACTATTTGCGGATCTTTTGTTTCAAGAGGCGGTTCTCCCAAAAGAATTTTCTCTATCTTCTCCGCGGCTTCTCTTCCTGAACCGATCGCCGCGGGAACCGTTCCCGCTTTTGTCTTTATATCTCCGCCCAAAAAAACTTTCCAATCCTCCGATTCAACGAAAAACGAATTTTCCGCTTCTTCGCCGACCGCGACAATCAAATTGTCAAACTGCTCCAGAAAATTAGAACCTTCAATCGGTAAAGGGTTGTTTCTGCTTGATTCAGCTGATTTTCCGGGCTGATTTCTTTGACATTCAAGAAAATTTTGGCCGGATTTGCTGAAAATTCTGACCGGAGACAATAATTCTCTGATTTCAATCCCTTCTTTTTCGGCTAAAATCACGTCTTCTTTGATTGCCGGCATTTCAATCTTGGTTCTTCGGTAAAAAATAGAGACCTCCGAACCGAATCTTTTAGCGGTTCTGGCCGCGTCAATCGCCGTATTGCCGCCGCCGATAATCACAACCTTTTCCCCTAAAAAAGTTGAAGAAATTGCTTTATTGCCAAAATTGATGTTTTTAAGAAAATCCAAACCATAAAGGACATCGGGATTTTCCTCGCCTTCAATATTTAATTTTCTTGATTTTTGAAGGCCGGCCGCGAAAAAGACGGCGTCGTAATATCGTTTAATAGTTTCAAAAAATTTTTGGTCAACAAAAATGCCTTTGCAAACTTTAACTCCAAGATAGATAATGTTGTTGATTTCTTTTTCCAGAACATCTTTCGGCAAACGAAATTCCGGGATTCCGAATCGGAGCTGGCCGCCTAAAACAGGAAACTGTTCAAAAACAATAACCCGAAAATTTTTTCTGGCCAGTTGATAGGCGCAGGAAAGTCCGGCCGGGCCGGAACCTACGACGGCAATGTTAAAAGGTTTAAATTTTTTTTCTAAAACCGGCGGATGCCAACCGCGAGCCGAAGCCTCATCGCCCAAAAATTTCTCCAAATTCCTGATTGACACGGATTCGTCAAATTCATTTCGGTTGCAACTTTTCTCGCAAAAAGCCCGGCAAACCCGACCAGTAACGGCCGGGAAAGGATTTTTTTCCATCAATTTTTCCCAAGCCTGCCTGTTTTTTCCTTGTTTTAACAAAGAAAGCCAATAAGGAATATCATTTCCTAATGGGCAGGCATTTTGGCAGGGGGATGTTTTATTTTGGTAATAAGGCCTTATTTTTCTCCAGGCGCCGGTAAGATTCTTAGCGGTGCCGCTTAAAGAAATTACCGATCCGGGAAGTTCTTTAAAATCCTGAAAAATAATTCCGGCCGGCGGGATTTCCGTTTCCGTCAATTTGTCGGAAGCGGGAAATTCAATCATTTTAGCCCGCTCAAAAGATTCTTTCACGGCTTTAATGTTATTTCCTTTTTTTGGCAATTCGTCTGATTCTTCCGTTGCTTCAATAATTGACTCAAGATTAAGAAGATTCGTGATTTTAGCAAAAACTCCCAACATAGCGGTCCCGACCGCCGGCAGAGCTTTCTGGCCCAAGCCGTATTTTTGGGTAATAAAATCAACATCCGCGATTCCCGCCCGGCAACCCGCCAAACCGATCGGATATTTTAAATCTTGAACCGCGTTAAGAATAATTAATCCGCTCTCTCTTTTAAATCCTTCCAAAACGCGCGCCTGCTTAAAGCGAATCAGAGAAGCATCAAGAATTATAAGATAATCCGGAGCGTAAATTGCCGACCTTAAGATGATCGGATTTTCGTCAACTCTCAAACCAACCAGAATCGGCGCCGATCTTCTTTCCGATTTGAATTCAGGCAAAACCAGGACATATTTCTTTTCTTTCCAAAAAGCAGAAGCTAAAATTCTGGCGGCGGTCAGCGCTCCCTGGCCGCCTCTTCCGTGAAATCTTATTTCTAACATCTCTTTTTTCCTCCATAAATATTGAGTTTTCAAAGAATCTTTTTTTCTCTAAAATACCACCAATCAAAATTTTTAGCAATAAAAAAAGACGCCGTTAAACGGCGCCTCTAATCGGATGCTCTTTTCTTTTTTTATTATTTAATCGGCGAATTCAATTTTATTTCGGGCGGCGAGAAAATGTCGCCAATAACTTTTCCAAAAGCCCTTTCACTTTCATGCTGTCTAATCAGTTGGTTGTTAATATTTATTCCGACAAGTATTTTATTTTTAAAAATCAGCACTAATTTTATATCACAGCCTACCCGGTAGGTGTCGCGGCTGTTAAAATAGGTGAACAGCCTGTCGGTGCGAATTTTTGAGTCCGCGGCTCTGCATTTAATCCCCTCGTATTGTTTCTTTCCCGCTGTCATATTCTCAATATTTTGAAAATCTATCGCTAAATGCGTGTTAGCAAGGATAATATCCGAAGTTTCCAGCCAGCCAATTTTATCGCAGCTGTTTTTTGCTTCAGTGCTAAAGCCCAATTTCTTTACTTCATCCAAACTCATGCCTTCTTTTAATTGATCAGCGGCTCGCAAAAATTCGTTAATGGCTTTGAAATCTCCCTGCAATACAAATTCAATATTTTCTTTTTGGGCCACCGGCACTTTTAACCATTCTTTTTCCGTCGGAAAACGGCTGGCGCAGCCGGCAATAATAATCAAGAAAATAATTAAAAGCAAAAGAACAACATTCCAAATAATTTTTAACCTCATTCTTTTTTTCTCCTTCGCCCTTCCGCAGCTTTACGCGCGGAAAGACTTTTTTCTGATTTTACCGCCTTTCAATTATCAAAGACACAGCTTCTCCGCCGCCAAGACAGACCGAAGCCATGCCTCTTTTGACGTTGCGATCTCTCATCGCGGATAAAAGCGTCACTAAAATTCTCGCGCCCGAAGCGCCGATCGGATGGCCTAAAGCGATTGCTCCGCCCCTAATGTTCACTTTTGATTCATTTATTCCAAGTTCTTTTATTACCGCCGCGGTAGAAACGGAAAAGGCCTCGTTAATTTCATGAAGATCAATGTCTTTTTCCTGAAGTTTTGCTTTTTTCAAGGTTTTAGGAATAGATAAAATCGGAGCAATCAATAAATATTTGGGATCAATGCCGGCTGTTCCTTGAACAATAATGCTGGCCAAGGGTTTAATATCAAATTTTTCGGCTTTTTCTTCGGACATCAACAAAACAGCCGCCGCTCCGTCAGAAATTTTAGAAGCATTGCCGGCGGTTACCTGACCAGCTTTCTTAAAAACCGGCTTTAATCCGGCTAAAGCTTCAAAATTTGTCTCTCTCGGCACTTCATCTTTGTCAAAATCGCCAACCGGAATAATTTCTTCTTTAAACTTTCCTTCAGTAATCGCTCTCAAAGCTTTTTGATAAGAATTCAAAGCAAATTGGTCGGCTTCTTTTCTTGTTATGCCGTATTTTTCAGCCACTAGTTCGGCTAAAGACCCCATAGGACAATTATTAACTATATCCCAAAGCCCGTCGTTAATCATATCTCTATAAGAAGCCAAACTCATATTTTCCATCCCGCCGGCCACTATAATATCCGACTCACCGGAAACAATGCGGCTGTGAGCGAGCATTATCGCCATCAGGCCGGAACCGCAGACTTTATTGATTGTCATAGCGCCGGTTTCAACCGCCAAGCCGGCCCGCAACATCGCCTGTCTTGCCGGATTCTGGCCCAAGCCAGCCGGCAAAACATTGCCCATAATGACTTCGTCAACAAAATTTTTATTTAAATTTGCCCTCTTCACTGTTTCGGCAATAACAATCGCGCCAAGTTCAGTTGCTTGAATCGCGCTAATCTTCCCCTGGAAATTTCCAATAGCGGTTCTGACCGCGCTGACAATCACTGTTTTTTTCATTACAATTGCCTCCTCAATTATTGAATTCTTCTTTATATTTTTTTAAGTTTTCAAAGAATCTTATCTTCAAAAGTATACCATCAATTAAAAATTTTTGGCAATCTATTCACAATCCCAATGACTTATCTTGTTTTCCCCTGATTATTGTTTAAAATAATAGCAATGATGTTTTTTCCTCCTCCGTGGAAAATAAAAATGGTTGAGCCAACCCGCTTGATCTCGCGGCCGGCCCGCGAAAAAGCCGTTAAAGCCGCGGGCTTTAACACTTTTTTGCTCAAATCACGCGATGTTTTTATTGATCTTTTGACCGATTCCGGAACCTCGGCGATGTCAGACCAACAGTGGGCGGGTTTGATGATCGGAGACGAAGCTTACGCCGGATCGGAAAATTTTTATAATTTGAAAAAAGCCGTCAAAGACATTTACGGCTTTCCTTATTTCGTGCCAACCCATCAGGGAAGAGGCGCGGAGCATCTGGCCGCGAAAGCGCTTGTCAAAGAAAGCCAATATGTTCTTTCCAATATGTATTTCACGACTTCGCGGGAGCATGTTGAGCGCCAAGGCGGCGTTTGGCGCGACTGCATTGTCAAAGAAGCTTATCATCCAAAAAATAAATATCCTTTCAAAGGCAATTTTAATATCGCCAAAACAGCGACTTTTATCAAAAAATTCGGATCAAAACAAATTGCTTTTATCAGAGTTGAACCCGGCTGCAATATGGCCGGAGGCCAGCCGGTTTCAATGAAAAATTTAAAAGCTCTGCGTTTTCTTGCCCGAAAACATAAAATTCTTCTGATGATGGATGCCACCCGGGCGCTTGAAAACGCTTATTTTATAAAAATCCGCGAATCGGGCTGGAGCGATCAGCCGGTAAAAATGATTCTGAAAACTATGACGAGTCTGGTTGACGGCGTTACCGTCAGTTCCAAAAAAGATAATTTGGTCAATATCGGCGGATTTTTGGCAACGCGCGACAAAAAATTATTTGAAGAAGCGCGGGCTTTGGTGGTGGTTTACGAAGGATTGCACACTTACGGCGGGATGGCCGGCCGCGATATGGAGGCGCTGGCCCGCGGCATCCGCGAGATGACGGATGACGAATATATCCGGCACAGGATTGAGCAGGTAAGATGGTTCGGGGATTTGCTTAAAAATGCCGGCGTGCCGATTATTTTGCCGATCGGCGGACACGCGGTCTATCTTGACGCCAAAAGATTTTTACCCCACATTCCTTCGGCGCAATATCCGGCGCAGGCTTTGGCCGCGGCGATTTATGAAGAAAACGGGGTTCGTTCAATGGAGCGCGGCTCGGTTTCGGCAGGCCGCAATCCTAAAACCGGAAAAGAACACGGCTCAAGACTGGAGCTGGTGAGACTGACCGTGCCGCGCCGCGTCTATACCAATGATCATCTCGGTTTCGCGGTTGACGGCATTATCCGGCTTTTCAAAAAACGAAAAACCATCCGCGGCCTGAAAATGATTTATGAGCCGAAACAACTTCGTTTCTTCCAAGCCCGTTTCAGAAGAATATAAATTAATTTATATTAATTTTTGTAAATTACCCCATTAACTCACGATCGTAGATATTTGGGGTAATTTTAAAAAAAGTTAAAATAATTAAAATAAATTAAATTTATTTTATTCTTCTTTGCAAAAATTCCAGAGTCTTGATTGCCGATTCGTCATCATCAGCCATCATTCCGAGAATTTCAAAAGTTGTTTTATCAAAGGATTCTTTTATCAATCTTGCCATCGGCAGCAAGCGGCCGGTAAAATGGGCTTTGGCAAAAACATCAAGTAAAACTTCGTCGGGAGAAGCAAATTTGTCCTTATTATTTTCATAAATTTTTGAAACAAGCAAATTTAAAACTTTTCTTTGCCAAAAATAGCTAAAATTCGCGTAAAATTCATCGTTAAAAGAAATAATTTCGTCAATTGGAATATCCGCCTTTTGAGAAATTTCTTCCTTTAATTCTTTCGCCTCTCCGCTTTCCGACTGTTTCTTTTTTTCTTTTAAAATCGGATGTTCAATTAATTTTTTAAAATATCTTTTTTCCATCTCCGTTGTAACCGCTTCTTCCAATCCTCTGAAATGTTCATGTCCTTTATTTTCTTTATCTTTTTTATTTGCCGAAAAAACAGCCAAACCGGCTCTGAAAGGGCTGACCGTTTCCATATCTTTTTCTCCCGTCTTTTCAACTTCCAAAGCGAAATGTCCTTTTAAATGGAACATTTCATGGAATATTATTGAGCCAAAATAGACCGGATCTGATTTAAAAACTTTCGCGTTAAGAAGAATAGCTCTTTCTTGATAGTGGGTTATCGCGCTGTAATTGCCGGCTATTTTATTGGATTTTTTGTATAATTCCGGAGGCAAAATGTGAATATTTTTCAAGGGAATGTCAAAAGACGGAACTCCCAATTTTTCCATTAAATCGTTCAATTCATTGTCAGCCGCGAAAATTAATTCTTTTTCTTGGGGAGTTTTTTCGTATTCCAAAGATTCCAGCTCTTTTCTCGCTTCTTCCGAAATATCCACTAAATGATCTTCGTAAAAATAACGGCGGAATCTTTCTTTAACCGACTCTTTTGTTTTTTCCGGCGCGGCGCCGACAATTTTTGGTTTTGGCTCAAATTTTTCCATAGAATAAATGGTGGACCTAGGGAGAATCGAACTCCCGTCTCCACAATGCGAATGTGGCGTCGTACCACTAGACCATAGGCCCAACTGTCGGAGCGCCGAGAATCGAACTCGGGTCTCACCCTCCCGAAGGGTGTATACTACCACTATACTACGCTCCGATAAATTTTAGTGCGAGGCAAAAACCTGTATCATTTTACATAATACTTTTCTCTTATTTCTCCCACTTCTTCTTCTTCAATCGTCATGCTTTTTTTCTTGGCTTCTTTGCCTAATTTTTCCAGCTCTTTATTAGGCAAAATCGCCAATTCCTTGGCTTTTTTCTCCAAATATTCCGCGGTATTAAATTTTGGATCATTTAAAACATCTTCCAACAAGATATTCAAAATATGGCCTATTTTGGGGCCGGGTTCAAGGCCGGTTATTTCCATCAGCCGATTGCCGTTTACTTTAAGCATTTTAACGGAAATGGGATCGCGAAGCGCTTGTTCAACCATTGCCTGATATTTTCTAAGGCGAAACGGCCGTTCTTTGGGCCGGCCCATCCCCACCCGGTCGCAAAAACGCACTTTCATCAAGTCCCAAATATTTTCCGGGCCGACATTTCTCACCAAGCGGCGCACCGCGGAAAGGGTAATCACATCGGTATCTGAAAAAAATAAATGATAGCGGACGAGCTTAGAAACCGTTTCCGTGAATTTTTTGGAAAATTTAAGGCGGGAGAGGATTTCTTTCGTCATTCTGCCTCCGATCACGTCATGGCTGTAAAAAGTGGAGTCCGGGCCTTCGCCGCGTTTGGCGCGCGGTTTCCCCACATCATGCAAAAGCGCGGCCATTCTGACTTCCAAACTGTAATTATTCTTCACCGCGTGCTCCAACGAACGCAAATTATGCTCCCAAACCTTAAAAACATGATCTTTATTTTGCGTTACGCCCCAGCCCTCTTCAAGTTCCGGCAAAACATGCTTAAGAATGCCGGTTTCCCGCATTATTTCCAGCCCTTTTTGCGGCTGATCGGACATTATTATTTTAACAAGTTCGTCCTTAACGCGCTCTTTGGCAATAATTTCCAATAACGGAGATTTTTCTTTGATTGCCTGAATGGTTTTTTCTTCAATTTTAAAATCAAGCTCCGCGGCCAAACGCGCGGCCCGCATAATCCGCAAAGCGTCTTCTTCAAAACGCTTCGTTGGCTCACCCACGGCCCGAATAACGGCTTTTTTTAAATCTTCCTGCCCTCTAAAAAGATCAATCAGCTCGCCGGACTCCCAATCCAAAGCCATCGCGTTTACGGTAAAATCGCGGCGGCTCAAGTCGTCTTCCAATTTTTTGGTGAATTTTACTTCATCGGGATGACGTTTGTCGGAATATTTTGACTCCAGACGAAAAGGCGTAATTTCCACGACTTTTAACGTTTCATCTTCGGAATCGGTTATCGCGCTGACCGTGCCGAACTGGTTCTCATAAAAACTTTTTTCGTAAAGTTTTTCAATTTCTTCCGGCCGGGCATTGGTGGTAATATCCCAGTCTTTCGGTTTTTTGCCCGACAAAAGATCGCGCACGCACCCGCCCACCAAATAGGCCTCATACCCCGCGTTTTTTAGAGCGCCATAAACCCTTTTTATCTCTTTGGGAATTTTATGTTTCATTACGCTCTCGGAGGGATTCGAACCCCCAACAACTGGTCCGAAGCCAGTCGTGATATCCATTTCACCACGAGAGCAAGTTATTTTTAATTTTAGTGTATTTTCTTTGAAAAACAAGTCTAAAAATAGTATATTTTAATAATAATGGATTACGCGTCTTTTATTCTCCCCGTAGTTTAATGGACAGAACATAGGTTTCCGGAACCTAAAATGGGGGTTCGATTCCTCCCGGGGGGACCAGCGAAGAGTTGATGTTATCAAACTTCAAAAATTGAAGAGAGTTGAAATTCACTAAATGGCGCGTTATTCTTAATTTATTATGCGAAACAACGACTCAAGATTAAAAAATATTTTTATCGTTATTTTTCTCGGCTTTCTGATGTTAATTATTATTTATTCGCTTTTCTGGGGGCCGGCCGGAAAACTAACCGATTCTTTGATGCCGATAAGAACAATTTTGGTTTCCGGCGAAGGCAAAGCAATCATTGAACCGAATACCGCCAGAATTTCATTTTCGGTTTTCTCCGAAGGGGCTAATCCGGAAATTTTAATCAAAGACAACATCAAAAAAATGAACGCTGCCGTTGATTTCATAAAATCAAAAGACATTGACGTTAAAGACATTAAAACAACCCAATATGATTTGCGGCCGGTTTCCGAATACAATGAAGAAAAAAAGCGTTCTTTCATCAGCGGTTATCAAATGACTCAAACGGTTTCGGTAAAAATACGCGATTTAACAAAACTGGCGGAAATCCTCGGCGGCTTGCCCGAACTGGGCATTAATCAGATTGATTCCGTCGCGTTTGAAATAGACGATCCGGAAAAATATTTAACCGAAGCCAGAAATCAAGCCTTTGCCAAAGCCAGACAAAAAGCCGAAGAAATGGCGAAGGCGAATAACGTAAAACTTGATAAAATAATAAATTTCTCGGAATACCAAAACGGGGGACCGGCGCCTTATTATTACGGCGGTTTGGAAAGAACCGAATCTTTTAAAATAACCCCCTCTCTCCAGCCCGGAACTCAAGAAATAACGGTTTCGGCGAACATCACTTATCAGATAAAATAATCTTTTTGAATTACGAAATGACCATTTTCGCGACCCGCAAGCCGCTCCCGCGACGGCTTGCTCTATCCTCGGCGATTTGCTTTTTTGGTTCGCTTCGCGGACATTTTAACCAAAAAAGCGCCAAGCAAATCGCCTGCGGACGGTCGCGAAAATGGTCATTTCGTAATTCATATTCTTATGAAAATTTCTCTCTTTGCTAAAGACGGCGTAAAAATCAGCGCCAATCTTTATCCCGCAGCAAAGCAAGCACGCTACGGGGCAAGTTCCGTTGAAAAACCGATCGGCTGGCTGGTTTTAATCCATATGATGCCCGCGACAAAAGAATCATGGCAGAATTTCGCGGAAAAAGCGCAAAATGAAAAATATGAAAGCATCGCCGTTGATTTGCGGGGACATGGCGAATCCAAAGGCGGGCCTGACGGATTTATTCATTTTACCGACGAAGAACATCAAAAAAGCATTTTTGACGTCCAAGCCACGGTTGATTATTTGATAAATTCGCGCGGGGCGGCTCCCGCTAAAATTTTTCTGATCGGCGCGTCCATTGGGGCGAACCTCTCATTGGAATATCTGGCAGAAAATCCAAAATTTCCAGCCGCGGTTTCGCTTTCCGCGGGCTTAAATTATCGGGGAATTAAAACAGAACCATTGATTAAAAATTTTCAAGCCGGCCAAAAAATCTTTTTTGTCAGTGCGAAAGACAACGGCGATAATGCCAAAGAAAACCAAAAACTTTATGAATTAACGCCGAATTATGTGAATAAAAAAATCAAAATTTTTAACACCGGAGGCCACGGCACCGATCTTTTAAAAAATAATCCAAATCTGGAAAATTTAATTTTTGAATTTTTGAAATCCTCCGCGTGATTCTTAAACTCTTATTTCTTTCTCCTTTTTCCGTGAAAAGCGGAATGGATTTCGCGAAGTTGTTTATCGGTGACATGAGTGTAAACTTGAGTCGTGGCGATATTGGCGTGGCCCAAAAGAGCCTGCACCGAACGCAAATCCGCGCCGTTGGACAACAAATCAGTGGCAAAAACATGCCGCAAAATATGGGGAGTGACTTTTCGGGAAATCCCGGCAGCAATGGCGCAATGCCGGACTAAACGCTCCACCGAGCGCGGAGTAAGGCGGGCCTCCGCCTCGCCGAAGTGGCTACGGCCACGCAGGCGGGATTTCTCGGAAAGAGCGTCTTTTTTTTTGCCGCCCTCAACGCTCGCTCGCCGAAAATTTATGAAAAGAGCTTCTTCCAAATCGCCGCGCTTTTCCAAATAATTTTTAAGCGCCTGCCGCGCCCGGTCGGATAAAAACACCACCCGCACTTTTTCGCCCTTGCCGCGCACGGAAAATTCGCCTTTCGCCAAATTGATGGAATCTTTATTTAATCCGCAAAGCTCGGAAACCCGCAAGCCCGTGGAAAACAAAAGCTCTAAAATCGCTTTGTCGCGCAATCCTTTAAGCGAATCAACGACCGGCGATTCCAAAAGTCGCTCCAGTTCATTTTCATCAATTAAGTCCAGCTCCCGGCTGCCGGTTTTTGCCAATTCAATCCGTTCGGCCGGCAACGTCTCAATTCCGCGTTTAACCAGATATTTCAAAAAAACGCGCAAGCCGATCAAATAATAATTTTGAGTCTTCTTTTTTATCTCGCCCTCCGCGACTTTTTGTCTGTTAAGCCAAAGACGATAACGGCGCACTAAATCATCGCTGATTTCCCGCGGCTCGTTGATTTTAGAAAAATTCAGAAAGCGCTTGAGATAACGATCGTAATTTTCCACGGTCTTTAAACTCCGGCCTTTTTCAATTTCCAGATATTCCAAAAATTCTTTACGCAGAGATTGAATCCCGTCAAAAGTTTTCATATGGATTATATTTATACTACCTCATCTCCAAATGTCGCACAATTTTTCTTGCGTTAACAAAAAAAATGTGCTAATATTAAAAAATAATGTTAGCAGTCAAAGAAAAACAAAAAATTATTGAAAAAATCCGAACGCACGAAAAAGACACCGGTTCTTCGGCCGTGCAAATCGCCATTTTGACCGAAGAAATCAAACGGCTGACCAGCCACCTAAAAATCCATCAAAAAGACAACCATTCTCGGCGCGGCTTGTTAAAAATGGTGGCTAAACGAAAATCTCTTTTGGATTACTTGGCCGATGACAATCCCAGAAGCTATCATACGGTGGTGAGAAAATTAGGACTCAAGAAAAAAGCAAAATGAGCATCGCCCAGCATAAAAACCAGCGCGTCGCGATTTTTTTTGACGTCCAAAATCTCTATCATTCCGCGCGCAGCCGCTACGGGGCGCGGGTTAATTTCAAGGAACTCCTCAAAAGCGCCATTGCCAATCGCCAGCTGATCCGGGCCTTTGCTTACGTCATCAGCACAAAAACCGGCGAAGAAAAACCATTTTTTGAAGCCCTAACCAAATTAGGCATTGAAACAAGGGTAAAACCTCTTCAAGAATTTTACGGCGGGCTTAAAAAAGCGGATTGGGACGTAGGATTGGCAATTGACGCGGTGAAAACTCTCCAAGCCGTTGATACCATCGTCTTGGCGAGCGGCGACGGCGATTTTATCCCGTTGGTGGAATACGCGAAAAATCAGGGGCGGCGCGTGGAAGTAATCGCTTTCGGAAAATCTTCTTCCGCAGCTCTAAAAGAAGCGGCGGACGAATTCATTGACCTTGACGATAACAAAAAATACCTGATAAAAAGAAATAATTAATATGAAAAAAAAGAAATTTTCCTGCGAATTCGCGGGCCAGCCGCTGGAAGCGGAGTTTTCCGATTTAACCGAACAAGCCAACGGCTCGGCGCTTGTCCGATACGGCGAAACAGTGGTTTTGGCCACGGCCGTGATTTCCGGCGCGCCAAAAGAACATCTGGATTATTTTCCTTTAACCGTTGATTACGAAGAAAAATTTTACGCGGTCGGAGAAATTCTCGGTTCGCGCTTTCTCCGCCGGGAAAGCCGATCTTCGGATAACGCTATTTTAATGGGCCGCTTAATTGACCGGACCATCCGGCCGCTCTTTGACCAAAAAATCAGAAACGAAGTGCAAGTAATCGTCTTGGTGCTTTCTTACGACGAAAAAAACGCGCCGGACGTGCCGGCAATTATCGCCGCTTCCTTGGCGCTCGGGGTTTCCGATATTCCTTGGAACGGGCCGATCGCCGGAATAAGAACGATTAAAGAAAGCGATCAATACATTTTAAATCCCACAACCGACCAAAGAGAAAAAGCGTCGCTGGAAACTTTAATCTGCGGAAAGGACGGAAAAATCAATATGATAGAAGCGGAAGCCAAAGAAGCGCCGGAAAAAGACGCCATCAAAGGATTTCAACTGGCGCTCAAAGAAATTGAAAAAATAAACGGCTGGCAAAAAGAAATTATCAAGGAAATCGGCCGGGAAAAAATTATGCCAAAAATGGCAAAAGAGCCGGAAGGCTTGCGCGATCTTTTCAAAAAACACATTAAGCCGCGGCTGGAAGATTATGTTTTTATTGAAGAAAAAACCGGCCGCACCACGCGGCTGATGGAACTCAAAAAAGAATGGATAGAATCCGCCAAAGAGCGGTTCGGCGACGAAGGAATTGAACTAAGCGATGAAATTTACGAAGAAGAAATCAACGAAATAATCCATCGGAACATTCTAGAAAACGATAAACGGCCTGATTTCCGCAAACTGGACCAGATGCGGCCGCTCTACGCCGAAGCGGGAATTTTGCCGCGCGTTCACGGCTCCGGTCTTTTTTATCGCGGCCAAACGCATGTTCTCTCGGCCGTCACTCTCGGCTCCCCTCGAGACCACAGGCTGATTGAAGGAATGGAAATAAAAGAACAAAAGCATTTTATGCACCAGTATAATTTTTGGCCTTTTTGTTCGGGAGAAATCAAGCCTTTGCGGGGGCCGGGGCGCCGGGAAATCGGCCACGGCGCGCTCGCGGAAAAAGCGCTGGCCGCGGTCATTCCGGAAAAAGAAAAATTCCCCTATACGATTCGCGTGGTTTCCGAAACAATGTCTTCAAACGGCTCCACTTCCATGGCTTCGGTCTGCGCGTCCACTCTGGCTTTGATGGATGCCGGCGTTCCCATTAAAAAACCCGTGGCCGGCATCGCGATGGGATTAATAATGAAAGACGAACACAATTATAAAATTCTTACCGACATCCAAGGGCCCGAAGACCATCATGGCGATATGGATTTTAAGGCCGCCGGAACCAAAGAGGGATTAACAGCCATTCAAATGGATGTTAAAATAGAAGGAGTAACCGTGGAAATTCTTGAAAAGACGCTAAACCAGGCTAAAAAGGCGCGGGAAGAAATTCTAAAAGTAATGCTGAAAGCCATCGCCGAACCGCGGCCCAATCTTTCCCCTTTTGCTCCCAAAATTCTGGTCTGCCGCATTAATCCAGAAAAAATCGGCACTTTAATCGGCCCGGGAGGAAAAACCGTCAACAGCATCAGAACGGCTTCGGCCGCGGAAATAGACATTGAAGAAGACGGCATGGTTTTTGTCACCGGCAAAACCAAAGAGTCGGCCGAAAAAGCCCTTTCTCTGGTGGAACTTATCACCAAAGAGTTCAAGCCCGGGGATCTGGCGGCCGGAAAAGTAAGCCGGATTTTTGAATTCGGCGCGATGGTGGAAATCGCTCCGAACCAGGAAGGATTAATCCATATTTCCAAGCTCGCCCCTTACCGCGTCAACAAAGTAACGGATGTCGTGAATATCGGCGATGAAGTAAAAGTTAAAATTATAGACATTGACGAAAAAGGACGCGTTAATTTAGCGCTTCAAAACAATGATTCCGGAAACAAACATTCCTCAAAAAACCCCCACCAACAAAGAAACAGATAAAAAATCGGTTTTCGATCTTCCCGCGATCAGAACTTACAAAACGGACATCGCGGACTATACTAAAAAAGAAGGAGCGTCTTATTTAGACATCATCAGCCAGGCGGCGCGCCTGAAAAAAAACCATGACGCGCTTCATCAGGAAGAAAAAATAAATCTTTCCCTTAAAAACTCTCTTTTGATCGGGGGTATTGCCGTTGCCGTTCTCGGGCTGGGCATCGGCGCTTATTTTTACTTGAACGCCGATCAAAAACAAACCGAGCAGTCGGCGGCGCGGGCGCCTCAACCTTTAATCCGCGCTGATGTTGAAAAAATAATAATTTATCAAAGCGGCGAAAGTAATTTTCTAAAAGAAACAATCCAAAAAAGACTGAAAGTTCCTCAATTAAGCGCTTATTTCACTTATTTGCCGATAAAAGAGGAAACAGCCGGCCGGACAAAATTTTTAAACGGTTCCGAATTTTTTCAAGCCGCGAAAATAAACATTCCTCTTGAAATAAACATTAATCTGATCGCGCCTTTTACTTTAGGCATCGTAGACACCTTGGGACAAAACGAAATTCTGCTCCTTTCCCGCCTTAAAGATTTTGAAAGAACTTTTGCCGCGCTCCTGCTTTGGGAAAAAGAAATGCTGGAGGATTTAAAACCGCTTCTGCCGGCTGAAAAAAATTTGACCGCGGAAGAAAATGTCTTTAAAGACAAGGTGATTGAAAA
This sequence comes from Patescibacteria group bacterium, assembly GCA_038064095.1. Taxonomy (GTDB): domain Bacteria; phylum Patescibacteriota; class Minisyncoccia; order JACROR01; family JACROR01; genus JACPLO01. Next base: position 19,217 of record JBBTTT010000059.1, read on the forward strand.
CAACGACGCCAGAATTATTTATAATCTTGAAAATAAACCGATTTTAGCCTATACTATATTCAATAAAAACATTTTAGCGATTGCTTCTTCCGAAACCGCTCTGGAAGCGGCTTTGGAAAAACTCATTATTTCGCCGCCGATATTTTAATCAACGATAATTTCGTAATTTAAGACAAAATAATCTTATGATTTCCAATTTAGATTTTTATAAAAACAAACTGGAAGAAGAAAAAACGCGGCTGGAGCGCGAGCTGGAAACCGTGGGCCGCCGAAACCCCAAAAATCCCGAGGATTGGGAGCCGACCGAAAAAGATTTGAATCTGCAAAGCTCGGATCCCAACGAAATGGCCGATAAATTTGAAGAACTTGACACGCGCGTGGGTATTGAAACAACCCTGGAAGAAGAGCTGAACAGCATTAAGAAAGCCTTAAAACGGATAAAAGACGGCGGTTTTGGAAAATGCGAAATCTGCAAAAAACCGATAGATGAAAATCGGCTTAAGGCCAATCCCGCGGCCGCGGCTTGCTTAAAACACGCCTTATAAATGTCCTCCGACTCCAATAAAGCCGTAAAACTGCATTCCGCGCAAGTGATCGGCCTTAAAGGTTCAATTATTGACGTAGAAGTTGACGCCTATCAAGGACAGCGCAAACTTTCCATCGTCGGCTTGCCGGATAAAGCGGTAGAAGAATCTTTGGAGCGCGTTTCCTCGGCCATTAAGAATACGGGTAAAAATTCTCCTCAAAAAAGAAGCCAACGGGTGACGATTTCTTTGGCGCCGGCTGATCTGAAAAAAGAAGGGCCGGTTTTTGATTTAGCCATCGCCTTAGGCTATCTCTTGGCTTCAAAACAGGCAAAATTCAACCCTCAAGGAAAAATTTTTTTAGGCGAACTTTCTTTGGACGGCGGCTTAAGGCCGATCAAAGGAGTTTTGCCTTTGACCGCAGAAGTAAAAAAAGCGGGGTTTAAAGAAATTTATCTGCCTAAAGGCAACGGCCGGGAAGCAGCGCTGATAGAAGGTGTGAATATTTATGAAGCAAGCAGTTTAAGCGACATCTTGCAGCACCTCAACGAAGAAGTGCTCATCCCAGCCTGCCCTAAAACAAAAATAATTCCAGCCCTTAACCAAGAAAACAAAGAAAATTTGAATTTTTCCGATATCCGGGGACAAGAAGCCGCCAAAAGAGGTTTGGAAATCGCCGCGGCCGGAGGACACAACCTGCTGATGGTTGGCCCGCCGGGAACCGGAAAAACCATGCTTGCCAAAGCTTTTCCCTCAATTCTTCCGCCTTTGACTTTTGAAGAAACATTGGAAGTAACCGCGATTCACAGCGTCGCCGGCAATCTTAAAAATCCTTATTTGGCCAGCCGGCCGTTCCGCAATCCTCACCATACTTCTTCATACGTAGCTTTAGTCGGCGGAGGAGCCTGGCCCCGGCCCGGAGAAATCACCATGGCGCATCGCGGGGTCCTGTTTCTGGACGAATTTCCGGAATTTGACCGCCGGGTAATAGAATCCCTGCGCCAGCCCATGGAAGAAGGCAGCATTGTCGTGGCGCGCGCCAAAGATACCATTCAGTTTCCCGCGCGTTTTACGCTTATTTGCGCGATGAATCCCTGCCCTTGCGGGAATTTGGGATCAAAAACAAAAATGTGCCTTTGCGGCCCGTCCGCGCTTTTCCGATACAAAAGAAAAATCTCCGGACCCATTGCCGACCGCCTGGACCTTTGGCTGGATGTGCCGCAAATTGAACATGAAGAATTGGCGCCTCAAAAAACCAAAGGGGTACGTTCGGAAGAAATTATCAGGCGGGTGATCAAGGCCCGTGAAATTCAAAAAGAACGTTTTAAAAACAGAAAAATCATCGCTAACAGTGAAATGACGGTAAAAGATTTGGAAGAATTGGCGCCGCTTTCCGCCAACTGCCGCAACACGTTAAATTTGGCCGCGAAGAATATGGACCTTTCGCCCCGCGCCTACCATCGGGTAATAAAAATAGCCCGCACCATCGCGGACCTCGGCCAAGAAGAGAAAATTCAAGAAAACCACATTCTGGAAGCCATCCAATACCGGCCAAAACAAACGGAAATATAAAATTAGAAGGTTTTAGAAGGTTGAACCTTCTGGAAAATATTTAAAAAGGATTTCTCGGGCCGCCTCTGATTTCAAAATGAACGTGCGGGCCGCTGGATTTTCCGCTGGAGCCGACATAGCCGATAATTTGCCCTTGCGCCACGTGCCAGCCGCTAAAAACGATACTCTTGCTCAAATGAGAATATAAAGTCTGGGTGCCATTCGGATGCGCGATAACGATATAAGTGCCATAGCCGCCGTTCCAGCCTTGGCTTTTAGAAATAATCACGTCGCCGGAAGCTGACGCCAAAACCGGCGTACCCCAAGGCGCCGCCAAATCAACCGCGTTATAGCCATGAAGACCCTGGGAGCGGCGGCCGCCGTTGATCGGCCTTAAATAATATCCGGCGTATTCCTTGGAGCCGGCGCTGGGATATTGCTGAAAATCGTACTTCGGCAAATCATATTCGCCGTTTGGCACTACTATTTCCATTCCCGTTTCAAGCTCGTTTTCTCTCGTCAAACCGTTAAATTCCATAATTTCGTCAGCATCTGCCTTCAATTCTTTGGCGATTTTTAAAAACGTGTCTCCTTTTTTTACGGTGTATTTTACTCCGTTAACCGGCAAAATAATCAAAGTTTGACCAGGCTTTATCATATCGCCGCGCTTGATTTCATCGTTAGCCCAGATAATCGTGTTAACGCTGACGTCAAAAAGCTTCGCGATTTGGGAAAGGGTGTCTTTTTCCCGAACCACGTAAATGCTTATCTGTTCTGATTTTTTCTGTTCTTCCAAAACGTCGGCTAAACTGCCGAGAGGCCCGACGACCGGCGAAAGCGCGGCATTTTCAACGATGTTTATCTCTCCGCCGCCGATTCCGGCCAAAAGATTTTCGTTTGTCGGCGCGTTAAGCAGGGGAATGGTTTGAACATTTGCGGCGGCCGCGGGCTGAATTATTTCCTGTTTTTGAAAAATTTTATCCAAAAAAGAAAACCAGCCCGCCTGGGCGGATTGAACGTTAAAAAAACCGAACGATAAAACAATACCGGCAAAAATCAGCGGCGTTTTAACGGAATAAACAAAAAAACGCCCGGTTTTTAACAACAAGTCAAAAATAACGAATATTTTTCTCTTTCTCTTAAGATAAGAGTTGGAGTTTAGAAAGTTGTTTAAAATAAATTAAAATCAAATGTTTTTCTAATCAACCAGCTATAATCTCTTCATAAAAGATAGAAAATAGCTATATTTTCGGCCTTTTCTTATCTATTTTCATATCCTAACCGATTTTAAAGAAAAAAACAATCCTCGGCTAAGAATTTGTGGATAACGGGAATAACTGCTATTGTTGCCAATAATGCCGAAGAATACTCCAAAAAAAGAACCGTCAACGCCGATGAAAGGCGATTTTCCAACAGAACAGGTTGTCAAAGAACTGAACGAACGGCAAAAACAAGCGGTCTTGCACCAAGTTGGACCGCTTTTAATCTTAGCAGGCGCCGGCTCGGGAAAAACCAAAGTGATCGCCCATCGCATAGCCAACCTGATCAAAAACGGCGTCCAGCCGGAACAAATTCTGGCGATTACCTTTACCAACAAAGCGGCCGCTGAAATGCGCGAACGCATCATCAGGCTTCTCAACCCCAAAGGACGCCCCGAACTTCCTTTTATCAGCACCTTTCATTCTTTGGGCGTTTTTATTTTAAGAGAAAGCAGCAAGTCCTTGGGAATCAGCCGCAATTTTTCAATTTTTGACGAAGAAGATTCGCTAAGCCTTATCAAAGAATGCCTGAAAAAACTCTCTTTTGATCCGAAACAATTTCAACCCGCCAGAATTCAGGCGATAATTTCCAAAAACAAAAGCGAACTGGAAGAATTGAAAGAAGTCAGAGCAAAAGCGGACCGCTCGCCTTTTTTAAAAGCCGCGGCCGCGGTTTTTGAAAAATACGAAGAGGAGCTCGGCAAACACCGCGCGCTTGATTTTGACGACCTTATCGCCAAAACCGTTTCTCTTTTCAGCCGTTTCCCCGAAATTCTTAAGCAATACCAGGAAAAATGGCAATATATTCATATTGACGAATACCAGGACACCAATCACGCCCAGTATTGTTTAGCCAAACTCCTCGCCCGCACTGGCCAAAATATCTGCTGCGTGGGAGACGTTGATCAGGCGATTTACCAATGGCGGGGCGCGGATTTCCGCAATATCCTGAATTTTGAAAAAGACTGGCCTCAAGCCGCGGTTATCACGCTTGAAGAAAATTACCGCTCCACTCAAAACATTCTGGACGCCGCCAACGCGGTTATTTCCAAAAACCAGCTGCGAAAGCCGAAAAATTTGATTGGCCGCCAAGGCGCGGGTGAAAAAATAAAATTTTTTGCCGCGGCCAATGAACTGGAAGAAGCGGATTTTATCGCCCGCGCCAGCCAGAATCTGATCAGCCAAAAAATTCCGCCTCAAAAAATCGCCGTTCTTTTCCGCGCCAATTTTCAATCGCGCGTCCTGGAAGAAGCCTTTTCCCGCCGGCAAATTCCTTATCAGCTGATCGGCGTCAGATTTTATCAAAGAAAAGAAGTTAAAGACATTCTCGCTTATCTGCGCGCCGCCCTAAATCCTGAAAATCTTTTCAGCGTTAAAAGAATCATTAATGTTCCCGGCCGCGGAATCGGCAAAACATTGGCCGCTAAATATCTTGCTGCCGCGTCAGACGCGGCTGGCACAATAACAGCCCCGAAGCCCAATTTTAAGATTAAAGAAACCGGTCTTATTAAAAATTTTGAAAGCATTCTGGCTGGAATAAAAAAACAAGCGCTTGAAAATTCCGCTTCTCAAGCAATCCGCGCCTGCCTTGAAATAAGCGGCTATCGCGATTTTCTGAACGACAGCACCGAAGAAGGTTTGGCGCGGCTGGCTAACATTGAAGAACTGGCGAGTTCAGCTACAAAATATGACGGTTTCAAACCGCCCCAGGGAATAGAACGGCTTTTGGACGACGCCGCCTTGATGGCGGAACAGGACGCCATCAAAGACCGAAGCCAAAGCGTTAAATTGATGACGGTCCACAGCGCCAAAGGCCTGGAATTTGACGCGGTTTTCGTCAGCGGCCTGGAAGACGGCCTTTTTCCCCATTTTCTTTTGTCCGGCAAAGACCAGTTTCAAAAAGAAGAAGAACGCCGGCTTTTTTACGTGGCGCTGACCCGCGCCCGGGAAAATCTCTTTTTATCCTGCGCTTTTTTCCGCACCATCTTCGGCGCCAAGCAAGCGAATAAACCGTCTAAATTCTTGGAAGATATCCCAAAGGATCTGCTGGAATCGGTTAATCCAGAGGAAGAAACTTTGGAAAGCATTGATATTAAAGAATTATAAAATTTTGCAATTCAATATAATGACAAAATTAGGCCAGCATTTCTTAAAATCCGAATCCATTGCCCGAAAAATCGTTGAAACCGCCGGTCTCGCGCCGGACGATCTTGTTTTGGAAATCGGCCCGGGCAAGGGCATCCTGACCGTTGAACTTCTCAAACGCGCCAAAAAAGTAGTGGCCGTAGAAAAAGACGGTTATTTGGTTGAATTTCTGAAGAAAAAATTTTCCTCCGAGCGCCGCGCCTCTAAATTGAAAATTATTCACGGGGATGCCTTAAAACTTAATCCTGAAAAACTAATGGAACCAAAAACCAATAAAGCTGATTACAAAATCGTTGCCAATCTTCCTTATTACATCACTTCGCGTTTTCTGCGCTTATTTTTAACTTCAAAATATCCGCCCAAAGAAATGACTTTAATGGTCCAAAAAGAAGTTGCCCAAAGAATCGTCAGCCGACCGCCGAAAACAAACCTGCTGGCTCTTTCCGTCCAAATTTTCGGCCGGCCGAAAATCGCTTTTAAAGTTTCAAAGCAATATTTTTCTCCGGCGCCGAAAGTGGATTCCGCGGTTATTGCCATTACCGATATCTCCCGCGATTTTTTCATCAAAAACAACATTGAAGAAAAAGAATTTTTTACGCTCGTTAAAGCCGGTTTTTCTCAAAAACGCAAATTTTTAATCAATAATCTCGCTAATCCCATAAGTGAGACCTATGTAAAATACATAGGTCTCACTTATGGGAAAAAAGAATGGCGGGAAACTTTTAAAAAATGCGGGATTCCGGAAAAATCCCGGCCGGAAAATCTTTCACTGGAAAACTGGGTTTGTCTTTATAAAAAAAACGGGGAATGTAAATAATTCCCCGTTAAACTCGGCAGGCCGCGAAGCCCCCAAGTTTATAAATTCAATTTCCACCCGACCCGCGTATTGCCGATCTGGTAATCCGTGGGATCGCTGTTTATGGAGAGATGACGGGTGTACGGCCGGCCCTCCGCGCTCTTGAAAACCAACTGGCCGGTGTAAGAATAGACGTTAAACCTATACTGGTTGAGCGGCAATTTAATGAACAAAACATTGATCCGTTCATAGACATTGCCGTTTTCCGTTCGGCCGGCGGTCTCAAACATAATTTCCTTCGTTTCTCCGTTTTCTCTAAAACGCAAAGTTACGCTCTGCATGAACGGCGACTCAAAATGAATCGCCTCCAAACCGTCCACTCTAAGCCAACGGGAAGAAAGTTTTTCCCACACCCACTTATTTTTTCCTTTATCCCATATTTTTATCCAGCCCGGCGTGAAAACTTCTGCCTGACCATTATACGGGACCCAGATATTTCCTTCTCCCAAAACGAAAATCTCCGCGTCCTTGCTGACGCCGCGATTATCATTAATAAGCGCTCCCAATCGGGCGTCCTTATTCCGATGAACAAAACCTCCCGGCGAAGTTTCTAACGGCCCGTTATTTCTAAGATCGTTCGCCAGATTGGCAAGCACCGCCGGCCCGCCTTTTAACGCGAACGTGGAGCCGGAACAACCGCTTAAAACTAATAAAACTAAAAAGAAAACTGGTATTACCGTTATTCTTTTCATTTTTCATCCTCCTTTTTATTTTTATTTATTTCTCAAAAAACAATCCGCTTAATTTTTTATATTATATCAAATAATACAAAATTGTCAATGATGTGGATAAAAAAATAGAAAGAATAGGAAAAAAAGTGTTAAAATAAAAATACAGAAACTGACCGCAAATTTTAATTTTGCCGGTATTTTGAACTATCAAATATATTTGCCAAGCAAAAAATTGATCTATTTAATCGCCGGCATAGGCGGAGCGGCGTTATTGCTGTTTAACTGGCCGATTATTAAATCAGATTCAAGATTCAATCCGCTGGCCGGCGGACAAGATTCAAAAAATCAAAAACTGACGCAAGAGGCGCAACAGGAAGCGCGAAAAGACAGCGATCAGGATGGCTTAAAAGATTGGGAAGAAACGCTCTGGAAAACCGATCCGCAAAATCCGGACAGCGACAATGACGGAACGCCGGATGGCGAAGAAATAAAACAAAACCGCGATCCCAGCAAACCCGGCCCGGACGACAAACTACCCGACTTGGGAGTCCGACTCCCAAGTGAGATTGCGGGCCCAAATCCCCAAGATTACGGCGCGACAAATTTAACCGGCCAAATCGCCAAAACTCTCGGTTTTCAGGCTTTCAGCGGCGCGAAAAATAAAGATTTCACCGTGCCGGCCGATTCGGAACTGCTAGACGCCGCCACGGAAAACACCATAACCGGCTTCACCGCTTCATTTTATCCGCGAATTTCCGAAAACGAACTGATAATCGTTGAAAACAACGAAAAAAATATCACGGAATATCTCCGGCTGTTCAGCGAGATAATGGCGAAAAATCTCCTGCCAACCCAATCGCAGGAAGAAGTTTTTCTCCAAGCCGTCCAAGATAAAAATTTTTCCGGCAGCGAAATTTGGATAAATTATTTTCAAGAAACAACAAAAAAACTGAAAACCGCGCCAACGCCGAAAATCGCCGCGGCTAATCATCAACGAATCATTGAACTGCTGCTCGCTAAAATAAAAGTGCTGGAAAATCTGAAAGAAATTGAGCGCGATCCCCTGAAAACGATGATTGCCTTCCAGGAACACGAAAAAATCAACGAAGAAATCATGCAAACAATGAAAAATTTTGAAAATTTGTTCAATGCCAGCCAGTAAAAGCGTAAAACGCAAAATGCAAAATAATAATCCAAAACTAAAAACACGAAAAACGATTTTGGGAATCCTGCTGCTGCTGATTTTGTTTTCATCGGTTTCTTTTTATCCGACCAAAGCGGAAGCTGGTTTGCCTGTCATTGACTGGGTAGCAATTGGAGCCGCAATCGCCGAATTTGCCAAAGATGCGTCGGAAAAAACTATTGATATTTTAACAGCAGTGTTCCGTAAAATGATTCTGGATATAATCGTGAATGAAATAATCGCCTGGATTTCCGGCGAAGGCACTTCGGCTTTTGACACCGGTGATTGGGGGCAATTCTTTGACGAAGCGGCCCAGCAAGCCGGCGGCAAAGCATTGGAAGAAATAACCGGCGCCGGAGTGATGACCCAGCTTTGCGACGCTGATTGGGCCGGACAAGTCAGAATCAACCTTCAGCCTCTTAAAAAATTCGGACAAAAAGCCCGCTGCACCTTGCGAGACATCGGCGTGAACTACGATAATTTTATAGAAAATTTTGAAAACGGCGGCTGGGCCGCCTGGATTAAAATTTCCGAGTCTCAAAATAATCCTTACGGCTATTTTCTGTCCGCAGTGAATGAAAAACTGGCGAAAGAAACGCAAAAAAAATTAGGCCTGGAAAAAGAACTGACCGCTTCCGGCGGATTTTTAAGCGATGAGGTTTGCATTAAAGAAGTCTGTGAAGCAGAAAAAAATAACGGAATATGTCCTGTTGGTTTTGATGATAAAAACGGAGTTTGTGAAATGACTATATTCTATACATCCAATGAAAATAGAAAAGAAGCGGATTCAGGCAAGGGCTGTAAATGCGTAAAAACGGAAACCCGCACCCCGGGCAAGATTATGGCGGACTCTTTAAGCAGAACCATTTTCAAGGATTATGATTGGCTGCAGAAAAATTCGGAATGGTATAATTACGCGGTGGCGATCGGCAACGCGGTTGTCAACCGGCTGACCAAAGAGGGAGTCAGGGCCATAAAAGCCGCGGTCAGGCCCGGCCAGCCCACTTCTGTTTCCATGGGTATAACCAGTAAAGCGGATTACACGGCGCCGACAACCTTAATTAAAATTCTCAATCCCTGGCGCGCGAAATTGACAAGCAGTGAGCCCGGCGACACCTACTATACTCTTGACGGCTCCAAGCCCCGCCTCCGCGCTTCGCCGAAATATGAAGGCGGAGAACTGACCATCGTCAGCTCCACGGCGCTGAACGCGGCGCCGGCCCAATTAAAATGGCTAAGCGTGGACGATAATTTTAACGCCGAAGATGTCCGCAGTTTGCCGGCTTTCCTGCGCAGTCCTTTTGATTACAACAAATTAACCGAATATTTAGACAATCAAAACGTCAATGTTCCCGACAGCTTGAAAGAAGCGCTGATGAAATTCTTTGAACAGGAAGAAAACGGGGAACAAGCCGCGAAAATCAGCAAAGAAACCTTTATCCCCAAGGATATCCGCAATGCTTTGAAAGATTATCTGGGAATAGAAGATTTAAGAATTGAACTTGGCAAAATTCCTCTTCTTTCTTCGGAAAGGCGGCTGGCCTTAGATAATATTTTAGCGACTTACGACAATTTAAATCCCGCGGACGACGGGAAACTGACTGATCTCATCGCGGTTCTGGCTGAAATAAAAAGCGCGGGAATCAGCGCGTTTGCTGACGTTGAAAACAACGCCGTAGACATCAGAAACCGGCGGGATAATCTGAAATCAACGCTAACCACTCTTAATGGCGTGATCGCCGCGCTTGAAACGTGTTCCAAAGCTCAAAAAGCGGCCACCCCGCAGGAAGGAGAAACCGCCGAAGATTTCCAGTTCAGAATCGTCGCTGAATTCAATACTTGCCAAAATCAAGCTCAAACCGGCCTCGGCAATCTCACTCTGGCTAATCTCTCGTCCGCTTTGGCGAGCGATCCGCTCTTCAACGAACTTAAAGAAAAAACAGATAAAATAATTCTGGAAAATTCTTTGTTCGCGGTTGATCCGACGCCCGGCAATTGGACCGGCCCTTCAGCCGCGCTCGCGCCAGCTGACCCTGAACATGTGGTAATTCTTTCGTTTGATCCTTCAAAAACCGGAAATTACAAATCCGGAGCGATTTTTTACAAACAAGCGTCTTGGCTAACAGGGGATGGACGAGGTCGCGCTCTTACCCTTTTTTCTTCTCAAAAAAACGGTTTTTATTATAAACAAGCTCTTGATACGCCGCCGAACATCGGCACGCAAATCTGGTATGGGGCGATTGATGCAAACAACAATTGGACAAAAGAAGAAGCAGCTCCGGAATTTAGCATGTCAGACGCGCCTTCTCTCGCCAAACTTCCAGCGATCACCGATTTTGTCAAGCCGATCGCGGACATCAGAACCCCTATAGTAAAAGACGGCGAATATTTTATTTTAAACCCCTTGCTGTCGATTGATAATGACCGCACTCCGCGAATTACCGGCTATGAATGGAATTTTATTGACAATGGCACGACAACTTCGCAATACGAATGGGAATCTTTTGATCTAAACCGCGACGGAATTTTTGAAACCCAACAATGCCTTTATAATTTTTTAGCAGGCGCAGAACAAGTTATAACCGGTCCTGGCTCTCAACAAAATTATTATAAAGTGGCTGGCAGCAACCAAGAAGTCTATAGCTTAAGCTTAAGAAAAGAATATTATGACGCGGCTCACAGCTCGCCTTATCCGGCTCCAAATACAACGCTGTTAAACTTAAACCTGCAGCCGACCTGCGTAAAATTAGCGGAAGCATCGCAAACTAAATATTATTTAGAAACTTACGAAAACAACCAACGAAAATCTTCTGAAGAAATAACTCAAACCGTTTACAATCAAAAATTGAATTCATTAAGTACAAATGAAACAAAAGATAAATTTGACGTCAACATCGCTTCCAATTCTTACAAAAGGATTTATATTGCCACTAATCTAATCAACACCGGCGATTATGAAGACATGAAAATTGTTGACGCCAACAACGGCATTATCAAAGTAAAATTCACGGCCGACAGCGGGCCGATTACCATCGGCTTAAGAGTGACCGACGATGAAGGCCTTACCGCCGTTGATTCCGTTGTGATAAATCCTTAATTTATGGAAAATCCCAAACAATACAAAAAATATATATTGATCGCGCTTGTTGCCTTGACGATCGCTTTGGGGCCGTTTACGGCGAAAACAGCGTTGGCTTGGCTTCCGAGTCTTTTCCCTTCTATTGAAGATTTAGCCGCTACTTTTGGCAATCTAATCCTTTGGCTGGTTTCCTGGGGCTTATGGCTGACCGCGAATCTTTTTGAATATACTCTTAAGCTGACTTTGAAAAACAGCACTTTTGCCAATCTTAGCGTTATTAATCTCGGCTGGAGCATTGTCCGGGACGTGGTTAATCTCTTTTTTATTTTCATTCTTCTTTACATCGCCATCGGCGCGATTCTTCGCTTGGCCGGCCATGATGCCAAAAAACTCCTGGTTAATCTGATTTTAGCGGCTCTTTTGATCAACTTCAGCTTAGTGATAACCAAAGTTATCATTGACGCTTCCAATATCCTGGCTTTGGAATTTTACGCGAAAATTAGCGGAGAGAATAAAAGCGTGACTCAAACTCTGATGAACGGCTTGCACTTAACGTCTATTTATAACAAGGAAGCACTAAAAACTCGGGACGCGCCAGACCCAGAAAAAGCTGGCTTTGCCAATATTATTTTGGGCACCTTGGGCGGCTCGGCTCTGATTTTGGTGACGGCCTTTGTTTTTTTAGCGGCCACTTTTCTTTTTATCGCCCGAACAATCGTGCTTTGGTTTTTAATGATTCTTTCGCCGCTGGCTTTCGGAGCGATGATTTTACCCCAAACCAAAAAACACGCTGACCGCTGGTGGCAAGAACTGACCTGCCAGTGCCTGCTGGCGCCGGCTTTTATGTTTATGATTTATTTGGTTGTGATGATAATTAAAAATAGTGATTTTAATAGTGCAATCAGCGGTATTACCGGCCAAGAAACAACCGATAATTTTGCCGCGGCCTTTACGAGCGGCGTAGAAAGCAGTTTAGGCGTTATCCTTAATTTCGTTCTTTTAATCGGCTTGATGATCGGCTCCTTGATTGTTTCCAAAAATCTGGCTTGCGCCGGCGGCGCGGAAGCGATGAGAGCCGCTAATTGGACCAAAGGAAAAGTCCAAGGATACGCCAAAAGCTACGCGAAGAGAGGCGCCGGCGCCGCAGCTGAAGGAGCGATGAAAGGATTAAAAGCGGAAGAAGAAAAAGGAGGTTTTAGAGGGGGTTTTGCCCGCACTTTCAAAGCAATCCCGGGCGTGGGCCGCGGTTTGGCCGCGCTTTCCGCGGGCCGGGAAGAAGAACTTGCCGCCAAACGGAAACAATACGCGCAGCAATACAAGGGCTACAGCGAAGCCGGCTTGCAAACAATGCTGGAAACGCCGGCTATTGCCCCGGAAAAAAGAAAAGTTATTGAAAGCATCCAAAAAGAAAGGCAAATGAAAAAAGAAGCCGAGGTCGGAGAAAAAGCGGCTTACAAAGAAATCGTCGGCGGCGAAGAAACAATAAAAGATAAAGTAACAGGCGAACCAATAAAAATAACAACAACCGGCAAACTTGGCGAAATAGACGACCAATTAAAGAAAATAACGGGAGGAAAAAGCAAAGACGCCAGCAGTTATCTGGATAATCTTGAAGCGCAACTAGAAAACCTAAGAGGAAGCGCTTCGCCCGACGCCTCAACAAAACGGGAAGGAATTATTTTCCAGCGGGGAAAAATTAACAAATTAATGAAAGAAAAAGAAAAACTGGAAGCAAGAAAAGAAAAACTAGAAGAAAAACAGCAAAGTCAAACAAAAGAAAAGAAACTTGAAGAAAGATTGGGAAAAATTGAAACAGAAAAACCTAAAACTTGAATTTTATGAAATCTTACACCAGAGAAGAATTAGAAGAAAAATACAAACATCTTCCGCCAGAAATAGAGGAAGCGATTTTCAACGTTGGTCTGGATAAAACCTTGGAAGAAATCGGAAAGAAATACAAACTCCGGATAGACCAACTTGGAATTCTGGCCAATGAAACCCGCCTGGTGATGCTGGGCCTGACTCATCCCAAAGATTTTATCAATAATCTGGCGGAACGGCTGGAATTAAACGAAGAAACCGCCAAAAACATCGCCCAGGAAATAAATCAACGGATTTTTCATGAAATCAGGGAAGAATTGAAAAAAATGCACAGCATCAACGAAGCCGCTGATTCAAAATTAAAAACGCTGAACCAAAAGTTTAAAATTCAAGATTTAAAGAAGAAATTAATTGAACCGACGCGAGTAATTGAACCGCCGCCGACTGAACCGGCGGAAAAACCGAAAATTCCGGCCACGCCGTTTGAATACAAACTAAAAAACGAAGAAGCGGTCCGGGCGCCGCTTGAAGAAATTAAAATTCCAGCCGAACAAAAACCGCCGGATAAAAAATATTCCGCGGGAGATCCGTACCGCGAACCATTGGAATAATTTAAGCATATGCAGTATCAAATTCCGCAATTTACCGAGGTTGAAGACAAAATTTTCGGACCGCTGACTTTCAAGCAGTTCATTTATGTTTTGGGCGGCGCGGCCTCCGGTTTTATCTTTTGGAGCCTTCTGCCCAAGTGGCTGGCTGTTCTTTTGGGCGTTCCGGTCGGCGGTTTTTTTCTGGGGCTGGCCTTTTTAAAAATAAACGGCCAGCCCCTGCTTAAAATCCTGACCAGCGCCATAAGTTTTTCCGCCGGTAATCGGCTTTATATTTGGAAAAAAACAGAAAAAAAACCGTTAGAAAAGAAAGAAAAAGAAGAGGGGGCGCCCGCGGAAAAAGAAACCCTGGCCCTGCCCAAGCTGACGGAAAGCAAATTAAAAGAATTGGCGTGGAGTCTGGACATCCGCCAAAAATTAAGACGCTAAGAAATTATGATCTCAAAACCCAGCCAGCAATTAATCCCCATTTCGGAAATCCGCGAAGACGTCGTCATTCTGAAAGACGGCTCTTTAAGAATGATTTTAATGGCCTCTTCCATCAATTTTTCCCTTAAGTCCCAAAATGAACAAAAGGCGATTATTGATCAATACCAGTATTTCCTGAATACTTTGGATTTTTCCGTCCAATTTTTTGTTCATTCCGCTTCTTTTAATATCAATCCCTATCTCGCGATGATAAAAGAAAAAGAAAAAGCGCAAACCAACGAGCTTTTAAAAATCCAAACGCGGGAATACGCGGAATTCGTCAAGAATTTCATTGAAACGAACAAAATAATGTCAAAAACTTTTTATGCCGCCGTTCCTTACGCGCCCGCGGCCGCCCCCACGGCCGGCGGCTTGCTGGAAAGCTTCAAAAGTTTAATCGGTCAAAAAGAAAAAATTTCGGAATCGGAAGAAAAATTTTTGGAATATAAAAACCAGCTTTGGCAAAGAATGGACGCGGTCGCTGGAGGATTGGCGCGCTGCGGCGTGCATACCGCGCCGCTGAAAACCGAGGAATTGATTGAATTATTCTATCAGCTTTACAACCCCGGCGAAACCGAGGAAGGAATAGCGGCAAAAACATAATTATGGCCTTATTTGATTTTTTCAAACTAAAAAAGAAAGAAAAAGAAGAAGAAAAAATTCTGCCGGTTTTTCCCGCGGAAATTTACGAAGCCGGCGCTCTGGATTTGAAAGACGTCATCGCGCCTTCGGCTTTTGAAATAAATTCAAATTTCATAAAAATCGGCAATAAAATCGCCAAAACCATTTTCGTCTATTCCTACCCCCGCTATCTTTCGCAGGAATGGTTTTCGCCGATTATAAACCTGGACCAAATTTTCAATGTTTCCGTTTTTATCCATCCCATCAACACCGAAACGGTCCTGAAACAAATGCAGAAAAAAGTGGCGGAAGTCCAGTCGCAAATCAGCATACGCGAAGAAAAAGGGCTGGTGCGCGACCCGATTTTGGACACCTCCCTGATGGACCTGGAAAATCTGCGCGACAAACTCCAGCAAGCCCAGGAAAAACTTTTCAGCGTGGGAATTTACCTGACCATTTACGGCGACACGCTTCAGGAAACAAACCAAAATGAAGCGGAAATCCGCCATATTTTAAACGCCAAACTGATCCAGACCAAACCCGCCCTCTTCCAGCAGCAAGAAGGATTTGACAGCGTTTTACCGTACGTCACCGATAAACTTCAAATCAATAACCGCTTTAATTCAGAACCCCTGTCTTCAATTTTTCCTTTTGTTTCTTTTGACCTTACTTCGGATAGAGGCATTCTTTACGGCGTGAACCGCCACAACAACTCGCTGATTCTTTTTGACCGCTTCAGTTTGGAAAATTACAATTCGGTTATTTTCGCCAAAGCCGGCGCCGGCAAATCCTACACCACCAAATTGGAAATTCTTCGCTCTTTGATGTTCGGCATAGACGTGATGATTATTGACCCGGAAAGAGAATACGAATATCTGGCGGAAACCGTGGACGG
>JBBTTT010000060.1:0-3833 GCA_038064095.1 Patescibacteria group bacterium
TGCGCGTATTTGTCCGTCCTTAGGCAGGATTGGTGATTTGATAATTTGGATGATTACATATATATATGTTATTGACTTATAATTTTCATCTATAATACAATATCTTTATTATAAAAGTTTTCACTTGAGACAATTTCATTTGCCCGCGAAAAAGTTTATGCCTAAAATTCCGGTTGTCAAATCAAAAGAACTGATCCGAGCCCTTGAACTTCTCCATGTTTTTAACCAAAATGATTAAATTTTTCATCATTCCGGTTATTTTAACAATGATGATCACCTTAACCGTTTTTTTAGTTTTTAAAAACAATCAATCTAATCAAATTGAAGTTCAGTCCGGCAAGGGGGGTAGTAGAGCTAATGCTTCACCCTCCCCCAAGGCAGCCCAAGCCAACAACCCGATCACCTTTAATCCGCGAGAATTCAGAATTCCGGAAAAAATCAATTTCCGAGGTTTAAATTTAATCTTTTTCGCCGACCAGTATTCCTCCTGGGAAGAGTTTGAAAACGACGTCTCCGCCCTTTTAGAAGAAGCAAAAAAAGTTGAACCCTGGCGATCATACTCTTTGTTTAATATTTACAAAATCAATCCTCAAAACAGCGCCGGAATGTGTTACATAAAAACCCAGAACGAAAGAAAACCGACCCTGCGCTGCCGGGAAGAAATCAATGATTATTTGAACGTTTTGCCGCTTGAAAGATTTAAATTGATCGTATTATCAAGGAGCGATTTTCAATCTTGGGCTAATGTAACGCGCATCGGCAATTCGGGAATATTTTTCAGCGTGCCGAATGTTTTATCCGCCAACACCGATAAAAAATCATACGGAATATTGTTTCTTCATTTGTTGGGCCATTCCTTCGGCTTAAAAGATGAAGAATTGGCTGTTTTGGCAAAATACAATACCGCTGTTTTGACTCCGGACGGTCCCAACTGCGCGCCCAATCTTGAAACGGCGCGGGAGTGGTGGGGCGATTTAGCCCTGCGGCATCCTCAAAGAATCGGTTTCTTTCAGGGATGCGGCGGCGACATAAGACACATCAAGCCGACGCAGTCGTCGTTAATGAATTTAAACGATCAATCTGATTTCATCGCCGATTACGGTCCGGTTTCCGAACTATATTTGAATAAAATATTGGAATATTGTTTTACGGCTGATTATTATGTGAAAAAAGACGATGCTGTTTTTTTTGAACATTATCCGGAAATAGAGGAGTGTTATAATTAATGGCATGAAGAACTCAAAATTTATTGATGTCAAAGATTATTCAAAATAAAAAAGTTTTTTTTGATTACGAAATTCTGGAGAAGTTTGAGGCGGGGCTGGAGTTAAAAGGTCATGAAGTCAAGGCGTTGAAAAGCGGCCGGGGCAGCATCGCGGGAGCGAGAGTGCTGATTCGGGGGGGCGAGGCGTTTATCGTTGGGATGGATATTCAGCCTTACCAGCCGGCCAACGCGCCGGCCGGCTATGATGCCGGCCGGACCAGACGCTTGCTTTTGCATAAAAAAGAAATAAGATTTTTGGAAGGCAAGGCCAAAGAACGCGGCTTGACATTAGTGCCGATTAGTGTTTATACTAAAGGCAACCTCGTAAAACTTGAATTCGGCGCGGGGCGCGGCAAGAAAAAAAGCGATAAACGCGAGGCGATTAAAAAGCGCGAAGCGCAAAGAAAAATAGAAAGAGCTTTGAAATTGTGATAATAATGTAAAAGGGGCGCCCAAACATTCGCCTACGGCAAATGTTTTAGGGGGATGATCGGCTTCGAAAGAAGTTTGAAAATTTTTGCTTCAGGCAGAGTATGGCGGAACATCTCTTTAAACTGGTTCGCCGAAAATAAAAGCAAATAATCAATTTGCCTACGCTTACGCTTAATTAAGCGCAAGCCATCCGACTTGTCGACGCTTCATAGACAAAATCGGGTGTCAATTTTTTGAAGCTTGATTCCGCGATGCCTCTAAGCGGAACGACCAAAAGAGGCAAAACTTTTCGGATTTTGTTTGGTTAAAACCGAAAAGCGATTTTAAACCATTCTAAGCCCGTAAACGCAAAATTGGACAATTTCTTTACGCGGGTTCAATTCCCGCCATCTCCATAAATAAAAATAACCCGTCTTTACGGCGGGTTATTTTTATTTACAGAAATATGATGGTGGGGATCGAAGGGTTTTCAAAAACGCAAACTGCTTTGCGTTTTTGAATTTAAAAAAACCCGCCTTGATATTATTCAAGGCGGGATTATTTAGTGAGAAGAATTAGAATTTTTACCGTTGATTTTATATTTTCCGTATTTATAGCCTACCATGATTATGGTGCAAAACATGGCGATTGTCATCGTCGTGCCGGCCGGAGACTCTATAAAGAGACGGCGCGGATAAAATATCGTCCAGATGGCCATTAAAATAAAAACTAACCACCAGTAAAACACAAAACGGTGTCCTGTCCGCGTTTTTCTGTTTCTTTTATCTAATTTAATTCGGCCACGGGGGTCAATGTATAAAAGCCTCATTCCGCCATAACCTCCGACTATCGCCGAGTAAGGTTCAACGAGCCTTTCCAGAAATTTACCGAGCCAAACAAAATCTCCGAAGAACGCGGCAAGAATGAGGATTTGATAGATGATGCTTGAAAGCCAAAGCCCCAGATAAAAATAATCCAGATTTTCGCGGGTTTCTTTGCTGTACGGCTTGACCCCCGCTATTTGAAAACAACGATCTCCAAAACAGAATTTTGCCATACCAATCCTCCCGTAAAATCGTCTTTAAAAGAACCATTTCTTAATATAAGATTATCTTATCGTTAAAATGTTTGCAAGCGGATTTAACGCGCTTTTATTTTAAAATTTAATTGGTTAAACTTAATGCAATGATTAAACAAAAAATAGAAAATCTTTTAAAAGACATCGCGGGTAAGGCTGTTAAAATTGAAATATTCGCGCCGGAAAATGAAGCGTTCGGCCATTATTCCACGAATATCGCTTTGAAGCTGGCAAAAGCGCTAAAAAAAAATCCGACCGAAACAGCAAAAGAAATAGAATCAAGAATCAAGAATCATAAATCAAAAATTTTTGAAAAAATTGAAATTGCGCCGCCGGGATTTATAAATTTCTGGCTTTCGGAAAAAGTTTTCCAAAACGAATTAAAAGAAATTTTGGAAAAAAAATCCTCCTACGCTAAAGTTTCAAAGGACAAAGGAAAAATCCAGATAGAATTTATATCGGCCAATCCGACGGGCCCTTTGACTTTGGCGAACGGCCGCGGAGGATTTATGGGCGATGTTTTGGCGAATATCCTGGAATTTCAAGGGTATAAAATTGAGCGCGAATATTATGTCAATGATATTGGCAATCAGATTTTGACGCTCGGCAAGTCAATTTTAGCCGCGAGCGGATTGATTAAAAACGAGGAAAATTTTTATAAAGGCGGCTATGTCAAAGAATGGGCGAAAAAACACAAAATAATTTCCGAAAAAAACAGAGACAATCCGTTAAAACTCGGCCAATTGGCCGCGGCTGATTTTTTGAAAGAAATAAAATTAGTTGTTAAAAAAGCAAAAATAAATTTTAGCCGCTGGACTTCCGAGGATCGTCATATCCACAAAAAAAGTTTTGTCGCGAAAGCGCTGGCGATTTTTTCCGCCGGAGGCGGATCCATCTCCGGCGGAGAAAAGAAAAAATTGGTCTATAAAAAAGACGGCGCTTTATGGCTGCGAACAACCGATTTTGGCGACGAAAAAGACAGGGTTTTAGTAACTCAAGACGGTTTTCCGACTTATTTTTTGGCTGATGCCGGCCATTTTCTGGAAACAAAATCGCGCGGCTTTAATTCTAAAATAATGA
>JBBTTT010000061.1:0-4121 GCA_038064095.1 Patescibacteria group bacterium
CATAAATTCAATTTTCTTTTTTGTACAAAATGCGCGGAAAAAGCCGAAAAACAAAATACGTTATCGGCGTAGACGAGGCGGGAAGGGGCCCTTTGGCGGGACCGATTGCGGTTGCGGCCATTCTTGCTCCAAAAAATTTCAATTTTTCTATAGTAAACAAAAAAATAAATAAGCAAAAAATAAAGGATTCAAAAAAACTTTCTTCCAAACAGCGGGAAAAATGGTTTCAATATCTTAAAAACGATCCTAAAATTTTTTGCGCTGTTTCCAGCGTCTCGGCGGGCGTGATAAATAAAGTCGGCATCCAAAAAGCAACGAAATTGGCCGTAGCGAGAGTATTGCGCCGGCTATTCCGGCTATCGCGCAACCGGAAAATAAATGTTTTGCTGGACGGGTCTCTTTTCGCGCCAAAACATTATTCGCAAAAAACCATAATTAGGGGGGATGAAACCGTGCCGGTTATTTCCGCCGCTTCAATCATTGCCAAGGTAAAACGCGATAAAAAAATGCTTGTTTTTCACAAAAAGTTTCCCCAATACGGATTTGACCGGCATAAGGGGTATGGCACCGCTTTGCACCGCCGGACGCTTGAAAAATGCGGTTTGTCAAAAATTCACCGGAAATTGTATTGCCGGACATTTTTAAGAAACAAATAATTGCTTTTTCCGCGCCGTTATTTTAAACTACGGGGTATATGGTAGTACGAATGCGGAGCACAAGATCGCATACGAGAAACCGCCGGTCTCATCATTCTTTGAAAAAGGCCAATTTTTCAAAGTGTCCGAAATGCGGCGAGGAAATTCCGCCTCATCGCGCTTGTTATAATTGCGGCACGTATAAGAAACGCCAGGTGATTGATATTTTTAAAAAGTTGGATAAAAAAGAAAAGAAAAAGAAAGAAAAAGAATTAAAGGAACAGGAAGAAACGGAAGCCAAGAACAAACCGTTAAACGCGGAGGAATTATCCAAATAATTTTGTTTTACGGGGTATGGCTCATCGGCATCTTTCTCGTTCCATTATCCTTCAAACTTTATTTGAATGGGATTTTACCGGCCGGGACGATAAAAAAATTCCCGCCATTTTAGAGCGCAATATAAAAGAATTCGCGCCCGGGTTTGAAGACAATGGATTTATCACCGCTCTAATGGAAGGAATTTTGAAAAAAAGAAAGCAGCTGGATGATATTATTGAAAAGGCCGCGCCGGAATGGCCGATAGAGCAAGTGGCGATGATGGACAGAAATGTTTTGCGCATCGGCCTTTACGAGCTTTTATTTGAAAATCGCGACGAAGTGCCGCCGAAAGTGGCGATTAACGAAGCGATTGAGCTGGCCAAAACGTTTGGCGGCGACTCTTCCGGAAAATTCGTGAACGGCGTTTTAGGCACGGTTTACCGTGAAATCGGCGAACCGGGGAAAGATGAAACCGGCAAAAATAAATCCGATTTATCGCCGAAAGACGCGGAAAATCTTCCCGAAGAAAAATTGGCGGGCGCGGCCGTTTATCGGAAAGACGGCGAAAAAACGCTTTTCGCGCTGGTGCATGATGTTTTCGGCTATTGGACGCTTTCCAAGGGGCATTTGGAAAAAGAAGAAAATGCGGAAGCGGGCGCTTTAAGGGAAGTAAAAAAGGAGCTGGGCTTAAAAAATTTAAAAATTGAGGCTGAACTCGGTCAAAATGAATATATCGCCTCCGACCCTGAAAAAGGGCCGATTAAAAAACAAGTTCTTTATTTCCTGGCGTTTACTCCCAAGACCGAACTTAAATTGAACTCCGGCGGAGGGTTGGACGACGCCAAATGGTTTGAATACGAAGAAATTGCGGGATTAAAAATATACGGCGAAATCAGGAAATTATTGGAAAAAGCGAATAATTTATTAAAATAGCGGTAATTCTAAAGTCTAAACAATGGTTGATTTTTCAAAATTTGAAGAAAGCGCCGGCTTTTATTTTTTTAATGAAGACTTGCTGAAACAGGCCTTTACTCACCGTTCTTATCTGAACGAAAATCCTTCTTGGGGATTGGATAATAACGAACGGTTGGAATTTCTCGGCGACGCGGTTCTGGAGCTTATCGTTACCCAATATCTTTATGAAAATTATCCAAAAGAACCGGAGGGAACGCTTACCAGTTATCGGGCCGCTTTGGTCAATTCGCAAACGCTTGCGCAGACAGCCAATGATTTGAATATGGATGACTATCTTCTTCTTTCGCGCGGCGAAAAAAAAGACATCGGAAAGGCGCGGCAATACATTTTGGCTAATACTTTTGAGGCGCTTGTCGGCGCGCTTTATTTGGACCGGGGATACGAAGCGGCACGCCTTTTCATCAGCAAAGTTCTTCTTCCTTATATTTCCGAAGTGATAAAAAATAAGCTTTTTAAAGATGCAAAAAGTTTATTTCAGGAAGAAGCGCAGGAACGGCTGGAAATCACTCCGTCTTACAAAGTTTTAAAAGAATGGGGGCCTGATCACGATAAGCATTTCACGGTTGGAGTCTATTTAAACGAAGAATTAATCGCCGAAGGCGAGGGTTCGTCAAAACAAATCGCCCAGCAGAATGCCGCGGAAAACGCCTTGGCGGCAAAAGGATGGGAGGCTACTAGCCACTAGGGTTTAGCCACTAGCCAATAGGGTTAAATTAACTAATGGCTAATGGTTAAGCTAATGACTAATGGCTAGTGATTAATTTATGTACTTAAAACGCCTTGAAATAAACGGCTTTAAATCTTTTGCCAAGAAGACCGTTTTAAAATTTCAAACGCCCATCACGGCGGTGGTCGGTCCCAACGGTTCCGGAAAATCAAACGTGGCCGAAGCTCTTCAATGGGTTTTGGGAGAACAATCCTTAAAAAGTCTTCGCGGCAAAAAAGGCGAGGATTTTATTTTTGCCGGCTCCCAGACATCCTCGCGCTTAAGCCGGGCTTCGGTGGCCGTAGTTTTTGACAATTGCGGCAAAAAATTCGGCGACATTGATTTCAAAGAAGTAATCATTGAAAGACGGGTTTATCGGGACGGCGCGAATGAATATCTTTTAAACGGCTCACAAGTCCGGCTGAAAGACATTATTGAAATTTTAGCCAAAGTGGGACTGGGCGCTTCCCGCCACCACATTATCAGCCAGGGGGAATCCGACAGGATTTTATACGCTTCGCCGCAGGAAAAAAAAGAAATGATTGAAGACGCTCTGGGAATCAGGATTTTTCAGCTGAAGCGGAAAGAAGCGGATCGCAAGCTGGAACAAACCGGAGAAAATATGAAGCAGGCTTCTTCCTTGCGCCGGGAAATCCAGCCGCATCTTAAATTTTTAACCGTTCAGGCGGAAAAAATCAAAAAAGCGGAAGAAATCCGCCGGGAACTTGAAGAAAAACTGCGGAATTATCTGAAGCGCGAAAATTCTTATTTTTCGGCGCAAGCCAAAAAACTTGATTTTGAAAAAGAAATTCCCCGAAAAAATCTTTTGGCAAAAGAAAAAGAAATAAAAATTTTAAGAGAAAAAATAAGAACGGAAGAAGGGCGCGCCGCCCAGCGGGAAAAAAACGATAAACTTTTGAAAATAAAAAGCGATATTGAAAAAGCGCGGGAAAAAATCCGGCAACTGGAGCGGGAAACGGGGCGGCTGGAAGGAATGATTGAGTTTAAAAAATCAAAAGAAACGGAAAAAGAATCTCCGGCTGTTCCGTCCGAAGAGATTAAATTTTTTTTGGAAAAACTGAAGAATAAATTAAACGAAACATTGGCGTCTGACAATCCGGAAAAAATCAGGGAGTCCGTTAAAGAAATATTGCTGGCTATCAACTCTTTTTCCGGCAAATTTTCTTCTTTTAAAAAAGATTTTTCGGGCCTGAAAGAATTGGAAGGGAAAATGGCAAAGATTGAAAAAGACCTTTTTCATTTTAAAAAAGAGGAAGAAGAATATCAAAAATTGTTCAGTCAAACGTCTTCGGAAATTCAAAATTCGTTTAAAAATTTAAGGGAGACGGAACGGGAAATTTATCGGCTGGAATCGGAATCTTCCCGGATTAAAGACGGGCTGCGCGGTTTTGAGTTGGCGGAAGAAAAATTACGGCTCCGTAAAGACGAATTTGAAAAAGAAAAGAAAGAAGCGGAAATTTTATTCG
>JBBTTT010000062.1:0-2490 GCA_038064095.1 Patescibacteria group bacterium
GCCGCGAATATTCGCGTTCGGCAAAAGAAATTCTGGCGGAAGCGAAAAAAGCCGTCAAAAACGGCGCGAAAGAAATCTGGCTCTTGGGGCAAAACGTCAATTCATACGGCATAACTGAAAAAACAAGCTGGGAAGGAAAAACCAAAACGGGCGCAAAGCCGAAAATAAAAAAAGGCTGCGCGACATTCGCCGATCTTCTTCGCGCGGTCAACAAAATTCCGGGAAATTTCTGGATCCGTTTCACTTCGGCTCATCCTAAAGATTTTTCCAACGATCTTATTAAAGCGATGGCAAAATGCGAAAAATTTCCCAAATACCTGAACTTGCCGGCGCAATCCGGCGATGACGAAGTGTTAAAACGAATGAATCGGGGCTATACCCGAAAGCATTTTATAAAACTGATTGAAAAAATCCGGCGCCGCGTTCCGGAAATCGCCGTTTCCACCGACACGATCGTGGGTTTTTGCGGCGAAACCGAAAAAGAATTTTCAAACACCCTGAAACTTTATCGCGAGCTCAAATTTGATATGGCTTTCATCGCCGAATACTCTCCCCGGCCGAACACCGCTTCCGCTCTCGCCCTGAAAGACAGCGTGACTCATCAAAAAAAAGAAACGCGCCGAAAAAAACTTACTGAAATTTTAAAAAAAACCGCGGCGGAAAACAGCGAAAAACTGCGGGGTAAAATTCTGTTGATTTTGGTGGATGAAGAAAAAAACAGCCGTTTTTTCGGCAAAAGCCCGCAAAATAAAACAGTTGAAATTGTAAACCCCCACACCTTCCGGAAAGGTGCGGGGATCGGCGATTTTGTTAAAGTAAAAATTGTCGGAATCAGCCCTTGGTTGTTGAAAGGAGAGCTTATTTAATTTTCTATTATCTTTGTCAATAGGCTGCGGATAATTTCCGGATTCGCGGCGCCTTTGGTTTCGCGCATAATTTGGCCGATTAAAAATTGAAGAGATTGTTGTTTCCCTTTTTTAAAGTCAGCGACGGCTTTTGGATTTTCATCAATCACTTTTTTTACGCTGTTTTCAAGCTGGGATTCGTCGCCAATTTGTTTTAATCCTCCGCTTTCCGCGATTTCCGAAGGGTCGCCGCCGCTTAAAAACATTTCTGAAAGAATATTTTTTGCTCCGCGGGAAGAAATTTCATTTTTTGCGATCATCTTCATTAATTCCGCAAAATTTTCCGGCGTAATGAGAAGCTCCGAAAATGATCCTTCTTTTTCCTTAATCAGCGCCTGTAAATCGGAAGTGATGTAATTTACCGCCAATTTTATTAAATCTTTTTTTTCCAAAACGGAATCTTTTGCCCATTCTGAAAGTTCCGATACGGATCTTTCCAAAAAATTTGCCGCACTTTCGTCGCGAACGGCCATTAAAAGGGCGTTCCCCTCAAGATTGTATTCTTTTGCCAGCCGCTTTCTTTTTTGCCAAGGCAATTCAGGCAAAGAACTCCGCAACGCGTCCAGATCAAAATCTTCTTTTTTGGTCAAATTTAACGGCAAGAGATCTGGTTCCGGAAAATATCGGTAATCATGAGCTTCTTCCTTTTTTCTTTGAAGAATTGTTTTTTGTTTTGAATCGTCCCAGCCGCGGGTTTCTTGTTCTATTTTGCCGCCGCTGTTTAAAATCTTTTCCTGCCTTTCATATTCATGTTCAATCGCCCGCTCTATTGCCC
Organism: Patescibacteria group bacterium; assembly: GCA_038064095.1. Lineage (GTDB taxonomy): Bacteria > Patescibacteriota > Minisyncoccia > JACROR01 > JACROR01 > JACPLO01. Next base: position 1,681 of record JBBTTT010000062.1, read on the forward strand.
GAAAAGAATTAAGATTTTTAATTTCCACTTTAACGCCCAACTTGGAGACTAAACCTCCAAGTGAAATATTGGCTTCTATCCTCATCTGGCCTTTTTCCATATTCGCGCCGGAAACATCCAAATAACGCAAAACAAGCTGAAATTCTTCGGCAAAAGCGCGCGCTTCGGCGGCTGAAGAAATATCCGGCTCGGTCACCAATTCCATCAAAGGAACGCCGGCGCGGTTAAAATCAACCAAAGAATCAGCGCCGTCGTGCAAAAGCCGAGCGGTGTCTTCTTCCAAATGCACGCGCGTAATTTTTATTTTTTTATCCGAACCGGGGAAAACCAAACAACCTCCTTTAACCAGCGGATATTGATATTGGGAAATTTGATAACCCTTCGGCAAGTCGGGATAAAAATAATTCTTACGGTCAAAACGGGAATAATCGGGAATCTCGCCGCCTAAAGCCAAACCGACGCGTAAAACTTTTTCTACGGCTTTTTTGTTGATCGCCGGCAAAGTTCCCGGGTGCCCCATGCAAATCGGACAAATGTTAACATTGGGATGACGCTCGTCGGAATCATTTAAACACGCGCAAAACATCTTTGTTTGTGTTTTCAATTCAACGTGTATTTCAAGTCCGACCGCCAGCTTGTATTCCATATTATTTTATAATAAAATAACGGCGTTATGTTATCAATGATTGAACTGAAAAAAGGAACTCTATTCATAGCGGACGGCCAGCCCTACGAAGTTTTGGAGCACAGTTTTGTGCGCATGCAGCAAAGAAAGCCGGTGGTCCAGGCAAAAATAAGAAACCTGATTTC
>JBBTTT010000063.1:0-13235 GCA_038064095.1 Patescibacteria group bacterium
TGAAATTTTAGCTGAAATCAAAGAATTGGAAAAATATGAACCCATCTTCCGGTCCGTCGCCGTTCTTTTTGATCGGGAAATCGCCTTGGAAGATTTTAAGAGAAATTTTGCCGGCTTGCTTAAAATATTAACTTTCCGGCGGAGTTTTTTTAGATGAGCGGCTTGGCTTTTCTTTATCCTTGGTGGCTGCTGTTAATGCCGTTCGTTGTTTGGGGCTGGTTTTACCGAAAAAGAAGCAAATACTATCTTTTTTTTCCGGCGCCTTGGCTTTTGCTTCGGCTGGAAAAAGAAAAAGAAAAAGTTGATCCGCCCCGCCGTTTTAAACAATGGTTTGCCGCCAATTGGCCTTCGTTTTTAGCGATGTTAAGCCTTGTCGGCGCGATTCTGGTTTTGGCCGCGCCAATAGAGCGAGAAACGGAATATCAATGGGCAGTCAAAAGAAGAGAAGGAATTTTTGTCAGCGATGTTTCAGAAAGCACGCTGTCGGGAGCCAACGTTATTATCGGCGATGAAGCTCCCTTTAAAGTTTTAAAAAGGGTGCAAGGCCGGTTTATTGAGTTTTGGCTGAAAAAAAATCCGCAGGATCGTCTGGGAATAATAACTTTTTCGGAAAGCGGCACTCCGCTTATTCGTTTAACTTCCGACGCCAAATCATTAGTTTCCCGGCTTGAGCATTTAGAATCCTTGACGACTGATTTCGGCAACAGCACTCATTTGGAAAGAGGATTATTCGCCGCCGTCTTGATGTTTCTTTCACAATTGAATCCCCTGGAAATAGAAAAGTTAACCGCGGTTTTAGAACAAAATCCCTCAAATATAGAGGTAATTAAAAACCGCTTTGGCCCTGAAATGAAAAAATGGCGCGGCGCCGGAAAATTTATTATTATTTTTACCGATTCCATTGTTGAGCTTTATCCGCAGAAAGGAATGGCCTCGCCTCTTTTACTGCTGGAATTTTTGGGAGAGCTGGAAATTACTCCTTATTTCATCACGACGGAAGTCAGTTCTGAAGAACAAGATACCCGAGACAAAATTAGCCGTCTTGTCAAAAGATACGGCGGCAAAGATTATTATTGTTACGCCAGCGAGCTGACTTCCGAAAAAATGAATATTATTTTGGACGAAATTATGCTGCGGATTAAGCCGGCGCCAATGGTAAAAATTGAATATTTATCTTCCCGCGAAGCAACGGAGAAAATAGCTTTAATCTCTTTGTCGCTGGCGATAATTTGGATTGTCGCCCGCCTCTTAAAAATCACTCTGCCGTTTTAAAACATTTTTTAAAAAGTCCCGCCAAAGGCGGGACTTTTTTTAACAAAAACAGCCGTTTTAATCCGCTTGACTTAATTTTTTTTGAACTATACTCTTAACTTGAATTAAGGCCTTTAAAAACTATTAAAATTGATTGCTGAAAGGAGAAAAAATGTTACTGGAAAAATCGAAAGAAAGTAAAAAAATCGGTAAAATTTTTGGATTGTTTTTGATAGCGGTTTTATTTTTACTGGCCTGGATTTTTTTCAAAAACGCCTTCTACCATCAAAAGATGAATAAAACCGCCGGAAAAGAAAACAGATCGGCCGACGTATTTTCCTTTGTGCCGTCTGTTTTTGCCGAGGAGCCGGAAAAAAAACAAGCAACTAAAACTGTTTTTAATTTCCAAGAAGGCGAGATTTTATTTAAATCCGGCGAAGAAAGGTATCTTCGGGCGCGCCGCATCTTCCGTTTTTACGCCGGTCCGGAAAACGAACATTTTAAAGAAGAAGTAAAGCTGGCTTTGGAAGATTACCGGAACGCGCTTTTTGTCTGGGATGAATTGTATAAACAGCTGAGCTTTGACTTTGACGAGAAACCGCGAATCGTTTTAGAAAAAATAAAATTGCTGGACGCCATTAATCATGTTCTTTATCGGGTGCTGCCTTTTGTGGAAAATGAAAAAATCTCCGAAGTAAAAGAAGCGATGTTAAAAAATTGGATGGATAGTTTAAAGCTGCTGGAAAGCGTAAAAATAGAAAACAGTGAAATGAAAAAGTTAAAACGCCGCCTGCAAAAAAATTTTGAATTTTTTCGCAAGCGGGAGCAAAATCCTCCTCCGCCCCAGAGCGAAAAAAGCTACAATTTCCCGGATCTGGAAGAACAGGAAGACAAGAATAACGATAAAATTCTTGGGGAAGAAAAGGCGCGGGAAAAATCAGAAACGGAAAAAAAAGTGCGGGCCGAGATGAAAAAAAGACAAGATTTTCGGGATTCAAAATTGGATTCAAAAACGGAAACAACGGAAGAAAAAGAGCTAAAAATTCCGGCAATAACTGCGCCGAATTTAGGACAGTTTGAATTGCCTCTAATAAACCCTTGAAGTATTTGGATATTTTCGGAATCCGTTTTTTACGCCCGGAATATCTGAATTATTCTTTGGCCGCGGCCGGCCTTCTGATTCTGGGATTTATTTTTTTCCTGATTCTTAAAAAGAGAAATATTCCGGGCGATAAAGAAGTGATTAAATATTCGGGCGTTTTTCCTTCAAAAACCGCTTGGCTGGCGGAATTTTTGCTGCTTTTAATTATTTTGTTCGGATTTTTCGGTTTTTTAGCTCGGCCGCTCGTCGTCTTTGAAGAGAAAAACAGATTTTACCGCGGTCCGAATGTAATTTTTGCCGTTGACGCCTCTGACAGCATGTTGAGAGAAGCCGCCGTCAACGGATTGCCGTCTCTTCCTGTTGGAACGCGGCCTCACGCTTTAGCCGCCGTCCAGGCTAAAATAAAAGAAATAGTTGAAAATCATAATCACTTTCAGGCGGCTTTGATATATTTTCAGCGTCATGCCGGCGTAACCACCGCCTTTTTGCCCGTTCCGGAAAAAAGAGCGGAATTTTTAGAAGGATTAAAGTCGGCGCCGATCTACGCCCCGGGCTCGGATATTTTTAAAGCTCTTTCCGGCGCGGTTAATCTTTTTGAAACGATTAAAAACGGTGAACAACAAGGGAAAATGATTGTATTGTTTAGCGATGGCGCTGAAGAAAAGGCGGCGACTGTCGCCAGTTCCGACCTGGCGATTTTAAAAGAGATAAAAAAGAAAAATATAAGAGTGGCGATTATCGGGGTGGGAAGTTCAAACTGGGGCCTTATTAAAAAATACGATCCGATCGCCGGAAAATTTTTGCCGCTGCGCGATCCCGGAAAAAATTTGGTGAAAACGAGACGATACGACAAGATATTGGAAGAAATAGCGAGACTGACCCAGGGCGAATATTTTCTCTTTGAAAATTATAATCGTTTAGCGAGCAAAAAAAATAAGCAGACCTTTAATAATTTTTTTCAGGAAATTATTGAACGCCATAAAACGCTTCTCGGCGAGAAAACGGTGAAAAAAGAAACGGATGTCGGCTGGTATCTGTTTTTAGCCGGAACCGCGGCTTTTTTGGCGGTTTCCGGTTTTGTCAACGGTTTGTTCCGGTGGGCGGGATATATTGCTGATTTAAAGAAGGAAGGTAAATAAAATGGAAATATATAAAAGAAATCTGTTGATAGCGGCCGTTTTTGGAATCGGAATTAGTTTAATGTTTTTTCCCAGCAGAGGGACTTCCGCTGAAAAAAATCAAAAAAGAAATTGGAAAAAAGCCAACGAAATTCTGAAAGAGATAGATAAACTGAAAAAAAAGATATTGCGGCAACGAATCGCGGCAATCCAAAATTATATTGAATAAATGAATTAATTGTTAAGGCGGCATTGCCGCCTTTTTTATTTTTATCTAAAATAGATTTAATGAAGAAACAAGAAAAAATACAAAAATTAATCAAAGCGGCCAATGATTTAGTCAGCGTGTCTTACGAATACGGCGCTTATTTAAAAAATCCGTCCGCTGAAAAGCCAAAAAAAGTTGATTGCTCTTCTTTTATTCAGCATATTTTTTCGCGGATAGGCGTTGAATTGCCCCGCAGTTCCCTTCTCCAGGCCGCCAAAGGAAAAGAAATTAAAAACCCCGCTGATCTTTCGGCGGGCGACCTTTTATTTTTTGAAGGCGTAAAAGGGCATTATTCCCACAAACTATTCCCTGATAAAAAAATCTATATCGGCCACGCGGCGATTTACATTGGGAACAATGAAATAATCCACGCGCGCGAGAGCAAAAAACGCGTTGCCAAGCAAAAACTTTCTTCCCTTGCCAAAAACAAACACTTTGATATAAAATTAATAAAGAGGATTATCAGTTAATTTAATAGTATTTATGAAAACAAAAATATTTTTATTGTCGTTATTTATCGCTCTTTTTGCCGTTTCCCCTGCTCTTGCCCAAGAAGAAACAACAGCCGGAGAAACAGCGGCGACAGAAATTATTATTGAAGAAGTGGTTCAAGACGAAGCCGTCACCGCCGAGGATTTGGAGGTTTCCGAGCCCAACCTTCTTCCCGACAGCTCGTTTTATTTTTTCAAAAATTGGGGGCGCGCCATTCGTTCGGCCGTAACCTTCAATCCGGCCAAAAAAGCGGAATTGCGGGCGCGGTTTGCCAATGAAAAACTTCTGGAAGCCGAAAAGCTCGCTGAAAAAACCGGCGATCAGTCAATTGTTGAAAAAGCGATGAAAAATTACGAAACAGAAACGGAAAAAGTGAAATCCATAACCGAAAACATAAATAAAAACGATCCGAACGCCGAACGGCTTTTAAACAAACTGACTGATTTTCAGCTTAAACGGCAAAAATTAATGGATCGGCTGGCGGCAAAGCTCCCCGAACAAGCGCGGGAAAAAATTTTAGCGGCGCAGGAAAAATCTCTAGAAAAATTCGCCGAAGTAATGACGCGATTTGACGAGCCGGAAAAAATAAAAGAACGGCTGGAAAAAGCTATGGAAGAACAGAAAGGCAGCAAATACAAACACTTCAAAAATCTGGAAGTGCTGATGCGGATTGAAGAAAAAGTTCCAGAGCAAGCCAAGGAGGCCATTCGCCGCGCGCAGGAAAATTCTTTAAAACGGTTGCACGGCGATTTAAGTAAAATGTCTCCGGAAGACCAGGCAAAATTCAAAACATATCTTGAAAATATAAGCGGCAGTGAATTAAAACACGCGGAAGTCATTGAAAGATTGGAAGAAAAAGGAGATTTGACCGGACCACTGAAAAAACAGCTGGAAGAAGCCCGTGAAAAAACTCTGGAAAAAATTGAGAAAAGAATTGAAAAAATGCCCGATGAAACCAAAAAAGAAGAGTATCTCAAACGGCTGGAAAACGGCGATTTACCAAAACTCCGCGTCATTGAAAAATTAAAAGAACGGTTGCCGGAACAGCGCGAAAAATTGGAAATGATCCAAAAAAACAACAGTCAGCGATTTGAACAGCGGATTGAAAATTTAAATGAAAAAGAAAAAGCGCAAGCAATGGAAAAACTGCGAAAAATACAAACCGCGCCGAATCGCTAAAGCTGTAAAATTTTTTCAACAACCGAGTCTGTTTTTAACAGAACTCGGTTGTTTTTTTAACGATGTAAATATAGGATGGATAATGAGAAATCGCGAAAATTTTATATTGGAAGGGTGGCAGAGTGGATAAAAAGCAATGTTATTGCTTTTTATCTGAACGCAGTGAAATGGCAGACACGAAGCCGCCCCGCAATGAAATGGAGGGGTGGCAGAGTGGCTGAATGCGCCGGTCTTGAAAACCGGAGCGTCCGCAAGGGCGCCGTGAGTTCAAATCTCACCCCCTCCGCCACGACAATTTTTTATCGGAGGTGACCCGATTAGCCGCGAATGAGTTGCGACTCGAGTACCCGATAAAAAGTTAAAACAAAAAGAGCGATTCCTTTCGCTCTTTTTGTTTTGTTATTCACGATTCAATTTATGACTTACTTATCGTATTCCAATATCAAACGTAATGGTTATTTCCGTCGTCTCGCCAGCTACAACATTTACCAAGCGTCCTTGCGCTCCCGATAATCCTAGCGGCTCTGTCCAAGTTATGTAGTATTCACCTGCCGGTAGAGTAACTGTAAAAGTTCCATTTCTTTGTGTTGAAAATCTCGCAAACTCAACATCCCCCATTGCATTCTGAACAATAAAGTCGCCGAATATCGGTTTGTCTGCACATTCGGGGTCTGGCGGATCGCGTAATACCGGACACGTTGGTCCGAGCAGTATCGTGCCGGTCACCTTTCCTAATCCCTGCGCAACAATACCATTCATAATCTCGTCCACCGATAGGTTAATCCCAAGTCGTCCCCGAACATTTTCAAAAAACGTTTGATGCCCTTTTTTAGAAATCGCTTCTTCCGCGGAAGTGCCATACTTTGTTTGAGCGCGAACAAACTCAAGTTTGCCATTTGTATATACATACTTTCCTTCGCCTGTTTCCACTCTATCAAAATCTGCCTCAAAGAGTCCGGGGAATGCCCGCAGATAAATATCAGCATTAAATCCCTCAATCGGCTGACCGATGTTTCCCACGACATAATTCTGAATTTTTTCTATAAAAAGAGCGGCTTCTCCCAAAATCTCTGGTTCTTCTTGTGAATTCTGCAATCCACGCATAAAGCCGATAACGCCCAACACAAAAGAAACAACAAAGAGTGTTCCAAAAATTCCGATAAGTATTTTGTATGATTTTTTCATGAATAATTATTCTCCGGGACACAAAGCGAACTCACAATTCGGCCTCGTACGTCCGACATATGATCCATCAGGACAAAGCTTGGCTTCTTGTGTGCAGAAGACGGCTTCTTTCTCCGGCGGAATAACGGTTTCCTGAATATGCTTGAGAAATGATTTAGCAAATTCCGAGCATCCATCAAAATCAGTTTCTGGCTCAAAGGGCAACACAAGATATTTGTTTTGAAATGGCTCATATTCGCTAAAATAAACTTTTACAATTCCTTTTTCTGGATCAAGCGATGAGTCATCACTCTGCGGCATCTCTACAAATCCGCAAAGCGTCCGCAAATCCTCTTTAGACAGGTTGTGGTAAAGCTGGACGGTATTGTCATAGCTGAATATAAACCCACTTGCGGTAATGCCGACTTGAATAAATGGCGGTATATCCATATCCAAGCCAGCGGGAACGGCAAACTGTTTATCATCCCAACGGAAAAACCAGTTACCCCATTTATCTTCACTACTTGCTTTGTGATTGGCGCTGAAATTAATCACGGAACCGTATTGATCAGGACTACTTCCAATTTTTTTCAAAAATTGTCTCGCAATATTTTCCAACTCTTCTTGCGATGCCTGATACGGAGAATACTGCGGTTCACGGTGCATTGCGACAACCGCATGCGTATTGCGGTCAACTTCCGAATTATAAGCGGTGCCTACTTGATTAAATACAACCATATGTTCCTCAACGATTCGTTCTCCTTTTACTTCGTTGACATGTTGCACGACTCCAAAATTCGCCGATCTGCCATCAGCGCCAACGGCCTCAAAATTAAATACCATGCCAGTTTTAACCACGGACAATTCGTTGGCAACATCAACGACAGAACGCAATGCTTCGGTGGCGTTTGCTACAACGATTTCGTTTTCAGTAGCCGCTTTTCGCATATCTTTTTTCATCTGACGCTCTACGGGATTAAGAAAATCAGTGCTTATCATATCAAAAACAACCACGAGCAGATATCCGACCGCGATAAATAAAATAACCCCGACAACAGCAAGTTTTCCGAATCTAGTCATTAACTTCATCATATATAATTTAGGCCTTTTTCCAATTATTTTTTATTCCGCGATTATCGTTATCTTTTTGTCTTGTGATTGTTCAAATAGCCGAGCGGCACAAACCCCGGCCATATTCATATCTTTTTGCTAAAAATGGATATGATTCAATAAACAAGCGGATAGCTTTTCCTGAAGAGACACCGACTCGTAAAGAATTCGAAAAGGCCACGAAACACCTTAACGAACTGAACTCGTAATTTTTCTAAAGAATTTGCCGCCAAAGAAAAACTTGAAATCATCCCTTTCGCCCGCCGAGCCCAGCCAGTTCCGTTCGAATATTTTCAAACAGACACCGCCAACAGACGGATAAACAAAAAAAGACTCTTAAGTTTTCACTTAAGAGTCTTAAAAATCATTTTTTTACAGGATACACAGGAGCGTTAATCCTGATGCCAATAAAATCACATTGGATTTTTTGTTTCTGGGTTATATAAAATCCCGCGATCTTCTCGGCTTGATTCTGCCATTTGAGACATTCATTCTCCGCATCCGATCTAACGCCTTTATTAATCGCCAAGGCACTCAAAAGAACAAATAATATCACTAAAAAAACAATAATAATAATTTTTTCCCCACTACTATTATTATCAGCTTCCAAAAGTATCACCCCCTCATTGTTAATATCGTTTTTATTATTTCTAAAAAAAGATAACGTACATTTATAAAAAAGTCAAATTTTCCAAAAAAAATCTAATAAGTTAAAATATCAGCAATATGGATCAGGAATTGATTTTAAAAGTCAAAAATCTTTCAATAACGCTGAATAGCGAAAATATTCTTCACGATATTTCGTTTGGCGTAAAACGAGGCGAAGCGCTGGCGATCATCGCCTGAACGTTTGTTTGACGCGAAAAAATAACCAAGATATTATAAAATTAATGAAGAAATGGAAGATAAAATCAGGCAAAATTTTATTTTTAGGATTATTTTTGTTTCTTCCGTTTTTCGCGTTCGCGGCGCCCGCCATTTCACCGTCTTGTCCAAATTTATCTTATAATCTATATTTTGGAATCCATGATTATGAAACCGCGGGGCAAGTAAGCGCGCTTCAAAAATTTCTAGCGCGGGACGCTTCCATTTATCCGGAGGGTTATGTGACGGGTTATTACGGCCCGCTGACGGAACAAGCCGTAAAACGTTTTCAGTTCCGCCACGGACTTTTAGCGGATTCCCGGCCTAACGGTTCGGCAATGGTAGGTCAAATCACAAGATCTAAAATAAGCGAATTATGCCTGGCGGAAAATTTAGCCTCTTCTTCAACTCCCACGATTTCTGATTCAAATGTTTTTCCCGACATCCTTTCTTCTTCTTTTATAAATAATGTCATTAAAAGGCCGGATGTTTATGATTACGGTCCTTCAATTATAAATGACAACGGCGTCTACCGGATGTATTGGTGTTCACCGCGAATTGAAGGAGGAGATTCCATTTGGCAAGCGAAATCTTCCAACGGAATCAACTGGTCAGATTTTCGGATTGTACTTAATCCCACGCCAAATTCAGAGGAAACCGATTTTGAATCAAACGGCCATGTTTGCGATCCGTCTGTTATAAAGATTAGCGGCACTTACTATTTGTATTACACCGCCGCTTCTTTTTCGGGAGTTAATAACGATATATTTCTCGCCCGTTCTTCCGACGGAACCAATTGGAATAAATATCCTTTCAGTTCCGCTCCGCAAGCGGTTATTAAAAATACCGTCCGCTCCGGAGGTTATGGAATCGGACAATCAGCGGTCTTTTTTTTGAACGGAAAATTTTATCACTATTTCACGAATACCGACAAAGGAGGCGAAATGCTGGCTTTTTCAACCGACGGCATTAACTGGACGATCCAAAACAATAACCAGCCGGTTTTCTCAACGACTAATTTCGTTCCGGTTTATCTTAAAGATTACAATGTTTTCTTCGCGGCCAACGGCCACAACGAACTTAATCATAACGACCTTTATTATTCATTTTCAAAAGACGGCATAAATTGGGATTCTAAATCAGATTCGCGCAAAATTACCGTCGGCGGCAACCGGGGCTCTGTCCACAACGCCGGCATTTTAACGGATAGCGCGGGAAAAGTTTCCGGTTCATCCGTTTTAGTTTATTACGGCGCCGGCGACAGCGTAACAGTGATGTCGGACAGCTTTACCAACGCGGCTAGTTGGAATATAGACATAACCAAAATTAATTTTTCGCCGCCTCCTTCGCCTCTTTCCCCCGGCGCCATCCAGGGCTTTAAAGTTAAAATGCCTGGAAATCAGAATGTGTCGCCTCCGGGAGGAGAAACCGTTCGCCTTGACAACGGATCTCCGACCGCGGTTAATCCGTATTCCTTCACCGGCGTTTCCGCGGGAGCGCATACGGTTTCGGTTTCCGTTCCGTCAGGCTGGTCAGCCAGCTATACTCTTTGCTATTCAACCCAAACCAACTGCGGCGCGGCCAACGATCCGTCTAATTTTCACGGAGCTGCTCCGATTTCCGGCAATTCCGTCAATGTTAATGTGCCGGCGGCAGGCTTCGTTGATTTGTGGTGGCATTATACGCCGTCTGCCAATGTTCCCGCTCCTCTTCTCAACTTCACGGCCCATCCCGCAAGCATTGCTAAAGGCCAATCTTTTACCCTTTCCTGGAATTCTCAAAATGCCGCGGATTGTTTCGCTTTCGGAGGCTGGTCCGGAACAAAAACAACGAACGGCTCCCAATTAATAATTCCATCTTTTTCTAATACCTACACTCTTACTTGCGCCGGCGCGGACGGAAGCGCGACGCAGAACATAACGGTAAAAGTCCTCTCATCTTCTGTCTCAATCGCAATTCCATCACAAACTTCCCCCGGCGCCATCCAGGGCTTTAAAGTTAAAATGCCTGGAAATCAGAATGTGTCGCCTCCGGGAGGAGAAACCGTTCGCCTTGACAACGGATCTCCGACCGCGGTTAATCCGTATTCCTTCACCGGCGTTTCCGCGGGAGCGCATACGGTTTCGGTTTCCGTTCCGTCAGGCTGGTCAGCCAGCTATACTCTTTGCTATTCAACCCAAACCAACTGCGGCGCGGCCAACGATCCGTCTAATTTTCACGGAGCTGCTCCGATTTCCGGCAATTCCGTCAATGTTAATGTGCCGGCGGCAGGCTTCGTTGATTTGTGGTGGCATTATACGGCTTCCCCGGAAACGCCGCCGGAAACGCCTCTGATTGATTCCTATTCTCCTCCAAAAACTCTGCCCGCAAAAATTCCGCTCTATCGCCTGCACCACTCCGCGATATCAAGGCATTTTTATACGAACAGTGAAAACGAAAAAAATAATGCCATCCAAAATTTAGGTTATACTTTTGAAGGAATAGCCGGTTTTCTCTACGAAAATCAACAAACGGGAACAACTCCTTTTTACCGCTCATATAATCCGAGTTCTTTTGATCATTTTTACACAATGAACGCGGCTGAAAAAAATGCCGTCCAAAATTTAGGTTATACTTTTGAAGGCGTTACCGGATATATCTATGCCGCGCAACAATTGAATACTGAACCATTATACAGAATGTTTTCGTACAGCGGAGGCCATTTTTACACAATGAATGCCACTGAAAAAAATAATGCCGTCCAAAATTTAGGTTATACTTTTGAAGGAGTCGCGGGCTATATGTTCACTTCGCAAATTTCCGCCGCGGCCCCCGGTTTATTTCAAACAGTCAATATTTTGAGCGCCATCCAGCGCGTTTTAGATGAAATCAGAAAAATTTTACCTGTTTTAAAATAATTCAATGAATGCTGAAAATATTAAATACGCGGATGATGAAACTCTTTCCGTAAAACGCCTCGTGCAAATGAGAATTCCTTCCCTCGCCTTAGGACTTATTTTGGGCATTATCCTTTCATTCGTCACCTCGCGATTTGAAGAAGTATTGTCCCAGGATATTAGAATCGCTTTTTTCATTCCCTTTATCGTCTATATGGCGGACGCGGTTGGCACTCAAACCCAAAATATTTACATCAGAGATTTAAGAACCGGCAAGGCAAGTTTTAAAATTTATCTAATGAAAGAAACATTAGCGGGTGTTATTTTCGGCGTTGCCTCAAGTTCAATAACGGCGCTTATCACCGCCGTCTGGCTCGCTTCAACAAAAATTACGCTGGCGGTTTCTTTGGCAATGTTCGGAGCGATTGCCGCCGCGCCATTAGTGGCTTTACTGGTCGCTGAAATTCTTCAATTGGGCCATAAAGATCCGGCCGTCGGGGCCGGACCGCTTGCCACCGTTATTCAAGACACGCTTAGCGTTTTAATTTACGGAATAATAGCCAGTTCAATTATTTTATAAATCCCCTCGCATCCTATTGACAATCGCGGCAATCGCGCTTACAATTATAAACTATAAGATAAGATTATCCGGGATTAAAAGAAATTTCCAATAAAGTATTTTGTCCTTGGCGAATCTATCAAAAAGGTCTTTTTATAAACGATTTTTCAAGGACAAATGAGAGACGAACAAAGAGACGGGGGTTTTCAAAGGAAAATGTATCAAGGGGATTGGACTTGCGCCAAATGCGGCGCCAAGATTGACCAGCTTCCTTTTGAACCAAATCCGGATCGGCTTAACGAGCTTCAATGCCGCGATTGCCATCGCAAAAGCCGGCCATTCCCTCGCCGAGACCGATTTTAATAATCGGTTCTAAAAATACAGTCCCGCCTTTGGCGGGACTGTATTTTTTTGCTATAATATTTTTATGGAAGACGCTATTTTTTCATGGCAAGCGCCGGAATACGACCTCACTCCCAAATCAATCGATTGGTATTGGGCGATGGGAATTGTCGCCGCGGCCTTATTCATAACGGCCATCTTATTTAAAAATTTTCTTTTCGCCGTCATCGTGGTTTTGGGAGCGTTCAGCATCGCCCTTTACAGCACCCGAAAACCGGAAATAGCGGAATTTGCCGTCACGCCAAGAGGCGTTCAAATCGGAAAAAGACTTTTTTTTTACGAAGATTTGGAATCGTTCTGGATTCATTACGATCCGCCGCATAAAAAAGAAATCGGCCTTATTTCCAAAAAAACATTTATGCCCCGTTTTGTTTTGCCGCTGGGCGATGCCGACCCGAACGAAGCGCGCAAACATTTGATAAAATTTTTAAAAGAAGAACGCCACGAAGAAAGTTTAAACGAAACCATTTCAAAGTTTTTAGGTTTTTAATTATATATATCCCCTCATCGTTCAATGGACAGGACATAAGCTTGCGGAGCTTGAAATGTAGGTTCGATTCCTACTGAGGGGATAATAAATGGAAAAAAATATTCAGCTCAATAATTTAATAGCCGACTGCCTTTATCTTAAGCCGGCTCAGCAAAAAATTCTAAAAAAAATGGGATTGGAAACGGCGCGCGATCTTTTATACCATTTTCCTTCCCGTTATGAAGAAAATTTGCCGCGAAGAAGCGCGGCTGATTTAAGCGTTGGCGATAAAGCCGAGATCGCGGGAAAAGTTTTAGAAACCAAATTGGAAAAAACCTGGAAAAAAAAATTGAACATCGCCGAAATTACGGTCAGCGACGG
>JBBTTT010000064.1:0-1850 GCA_038064095.1 Patescibacteria group bacterium
AAAAAAAGAAAGGAGGAATAAAAATAATGAATATTTTAAAGAAAGCTTTGGGTAAACAAAAAGGAAAGCCAATGGCTAAAAGTTTTATTGACGGCCAATGGATTCAAGGAGAGGGAGAGTTATTCGCGGTAAAAAATCCCTCAACCAACGAAGTTGTCGGTTACAGCCACGATTGCGGCAAACGCCAGATTCAAAAAGCTTTTCAGGCCGCCAGAGAATCGCAGCCGTATTGGTTTATGAAAGTTACCATTTTGGAAAAAGAAGCGATTTACCGGAGAACGGAAGATTTGCTGGAAGAATATCGTCCTCAGCTTGTTCGCCTTTTAACCAAAGAAATGGGAAAGACGGCGATAACTGCCGACGCCGATATTACGGAATTCATTCATTGCGTTCAGCATTATTGGGGAGAGTTATCCCGGATTGAAGGAGGCACGAAAAATACTCAAATGCTGGATAAACACTCAAGCTATGAAAGGCATCCTTTTGGCACGGTTTTGGCTATTTGTCCGTGGAATTTTTTTGCTATTCCCGCCTGGAAAATTTTCGGCTCAATAACCGGCGGCAATGCCTGCGTTCTGAAAATTTCCAAAGAAACTCCCTTTATGGGGTCAATGGCGGTGTTTTTTATCAATAAAGCCATAAAAACGGTTTTAGGCGCGGAGAGATATAAAAATGTCAAAGGGCTGGTTCAAATTCTTCACGGCCGCGGTTCAACAACCGGCGAAATGCTTCTTCGGAGAGGAAAATATCGGGATTATGATTTAATTTCTTTTACCGGCGGAGCGGAGGTGGGTTCTCATCTAGCCGAAACCGCCGGCAAGTATTTGATTCAGCCTCATCTTGAACTGGGCGGCCACGGGACCATAATTTTTATGGATGATTTTCCTCTTGAAAAAGGAGTCGGCGAAATTGTCTTGGCGGCTTTTGGCGACGCGGGCCAAAGATGCGTCACTGCAAAAGAGGTTTTGATTGAAGAGACCATTTTTAACGAAGTAGCGGCAAGGATTATTGAAAAAACTAAAAATTTAAGAATCGGTTTGCCCGGTTTGGCGGAAACCCAGGTCGGCCCTTTGATTTCAATTGAACATCGGGACGGCGTTCATCAAATGGTTTTAGAAACCCAGCGGGAAGCGCGGCTGGCTTTGGGAGGGTGTCCGATAACCAAAGAAACTTTTAGGCTGGCCCGGAAAGAAGGGTTTAATTTGGGCAGAGAGTTTGCCGAAATGCCGGAGATTTTATCCGGAGCGTTTTATTTGCCGACTGTTTTTGTCAACGCTCCGAGGCGCGCCTTGGCAATGCATAAAGAGATTTTTGGTCCGGTGCTGTGTTTAACCAAGCTTCCGGCCGGAAGAAGCAAGCGCGAAACAATTGAGTCGGCGGCGGAAATCATTAACGGTAAAAAATACGGATTAAGCAATGCCGTTTTGACCAATGATGCCGGCTTGAGATATTACGCTTCCAAGCTTGTCAAAACCGGAATTTTTTACAGGGGTCGCGGCACGACCGGAGCGGAACTCGGCCAGTATTTCGGGGGTGTGGGCCTTTCCGGCTGGGGCCGAGAGGGCCGCGGGGTAGAGTCATTCACTTATCTTAAACAGATTTATGACGATTATTGCCTTGAAGTCAGATTAGCCCAGGTTGGGGCGGCTGATAAACTTAAGAAAATGCTGCGGAGTTCAAAAACTCTTTTTTAAAGTTTAAAGACGCAGATTCGCATCAGCGCGGAACAAAGTTCCGCGCTGATTTTTTTGCTTGACATTTTTTTATAAAATCTTTTACTAAATTAAATTTTAAGAACTTTAATAATCTATTAAGGAGGTGATGGAATTTATAAAATAATAAAAATTTTT
>JBBTTT010000065.1:0-1236 GCA_038064095.1 Patescibacteria group bacterium
AATGGCGCTTTTAAGCGGCGCGGTTTATATTTTTTATCTTCCGAAATTCAGGATTAAAGACATTGATATCCCAAAATTAAAAACGCTGTCTCAAGACGGAATAAAAGAAATCTCAAAAGAAATCTTGTCCGCCAAACTTATCGGCCTTTTGCCGGCCGACAATATTTTATTGGCGCCGACTGAAAAAATAGAAGCAGAATTAAAGTCAAGATTTTTAAGGATAAAAGACGCGAAGATTAGCCGCCATTGGCCGGATGTTCTGAAAATGGATATTTTGGAACGCTCCACCTGGGGCGTTTATTGCCGAAAAGACGATTGTTATTTGAGCGACGATGAAGGATTTTTATTTGCGCCGGCTCCGGAATTTGAAGGTAATCTTTTGCTTAAACTGTATGATGAAAGATCGTTAACCGGACAGCTTAACGTCGGCGATTTTATTCTGAATCAAAAAAATTTTACCTTAATATTTGAATTAAAAAATGAATTTGAGAAAGCCGAAAAACGCGTCCTTAAAATAATTCTTAAAGACGATCAAGAGGAATTTTATTTGGGAGATTGGAAAATAATTCTGGATTTTGAAATGAATAAGAAAACAGCGATAAAAAATTTATTTCTGGCTCTGGCGGAAATCGGCAATCTTGAAAACAGGCTTGATTACATAGACCTTAGATTTGACGATAAAATATTTTATAAATTTAAATAAAGAATATCTCCAGTTTCTGGCAATAAGCTGGGGAGTTATTCACAGTTAAATCTGTATTTTTCAAGTTATGCGGTATAAACTTATTATATCCGATTAGTTTTTGTTTTTGAAATTATGTCGCGCAAATTAAATGGAGAAATTTGGAAAAACGGCAGAAAATTTATTCCGTTAAATATAGCTTCAGCTTCTTCCGGATATCATCGGGAATATCTTCGTCAATTGATCAAAAATGGAAAATTAGCCGGTGAACGGATAAAATCATCATGGTTTATTGAAGAAGATGTTTTTTCAAGTTTCATCAAGAATAATCCAACAAACATCTCTTATAATCCAAATCAAAACGACTCAAAAATTGAAAGTAAACTCGCCGCTCTTGAAGAAAAACTTGAGAAAATTGCAATAAATTTGAATTATATCAAACAGTCAGTCGTCAAAACTCTGGCCGTTCTTTTGATTGTTTCGGCCGCCGGCTTTTTTATTTTAAAAAACCCCGAATCAATTTACGCCAATTTCAGAGATTTCCGTAATTTCTC
>JBBTTT010000066.1:0-14408 GCA_038064095.1 Patescibacteria group bacterium
GCTTCCCATCGGAAACACGCTTCAATTGTCGGTTTGCCGAAATTTCTGCCGTCTTACGCCGGCCCGCTTTTTTTAAGCGAGATTAATAATTTAAAAAAAGTTTTTTATCCGGCGCGCCCTTTTCTTTTGATTTTGGGCGGCAAGAAAATATCCACTAAATTTGAACTTTTGGAAAATTTTATCAAGAAAGCGGATAAAATTTTTGTGGCCGGCGCCGTCGCCAATTTTTATCTAAAAGAAAAAGGCCGGGAAATCGGGAAATCTTATTATGAAAAAACGCCAGCCGCTGATTTTCCCGAAACAAAAAAAGCGAAAAATATTATTTCACCCGAAGACGCGGTTGTTTTAAGAAATCAAAAAAGAAAAATCGTTCAAATCGGAGAAATTCGGAGACAAGACGTTATTTACGACATTGGGCCGAAAACAATTGACAGGATAAAAAGAGAAATAAGCCGGGCCAAATTCATTCTTTGGAACGGCCCCCTCGGTTATTTTGAAGGAGGTTATGGCCGGGGGACGAAAGAGACGGTTCAAGGGCTTATTCTTTCTAAAGCGGAAGTTGTCGCGGGCGGCGGCGAAACCGCCGCTTTTCTGGAAAAACAAAAATTACCCGCCGGCAGACGTTTTTTTGTTTCCACCGGCGGCGGCGCGCTGCTGGATTTTCTCAGCCGCGGCGCTTTGCCGGGGATTGACGCCCTGGAGAAGAAAAATAATCTTAACAAGTAAGGCTGTATGAAAAAAAAATGGGTTTTGAAAAAATCTTATCCCCCGTCTTTGGCTAAAAAATTTCCCGATGAAGACGAGGTTGGCCGGCAGATGTTTTTTGAGCGCGGCTTAAAAACCGCGGAAGCCGGAAATAAATTTTTCAATCCAGATTACGAGCGCGATCTTCATGATCCTTTTCAGCATAAAGACATGGAAAAGGCGGCCCAAAGAATTATTCGCGCCGTTAAAGAAGGAGAAAAAATGGTTATTTTCGGCGATTACGACGCTGATGGAATGTGCGGGGTTGCTGTTTTTTCTGATTTTCTCAAAAAAATCGGCTTCGTGAATTTTGAAACGCATATTCCGGACCGCTATCAGGAAGGATACGGCCTTTCTCAAAAAGCCGTGGAAAAATTTATGGAACTGAAGCCGGCTTTGGTGGTGACGATTGATTGCGGCGTTACCAACCTCCAAGAAATTGAAAAACTTCATTCCCATAATATTGAAGTTATCGTCATTGATCATCATCTGCCGCCGCCAAAACTACCCGAAGCGTACGCGATTATTGACGCGAAAAGAGAAGACGACGATTACCCTTACGAATATTTATGCGGCGCGGGCGCGGCGTTTAAGGTTATTCAAGCGATTTTAAAAATTGACTCTTTCGGTTTGCCGCTGGGCTGGGAAAAATGGCTTTTGGATTTAGTCGGCATCGCCATCATTGCCGATATGGTGCCTTTGACGGGCGAAAACCGGGCGCTTGTTTATTATGGTTTGAGAGTGGCGCAGAAAACCAGACGCCCGGGTCTTTTGGCGCTTTACCGGAAACTGAATTTGAATCCTTCTTTGATTACGGAAGAAGATATCGCTTTTTCCGTGGCGCCTTACATAAACGCCGCCAGCCGGATGGGGCGCGAAACCACCAGTTTTGATTTATTGGTCACTTCGTCGCTGACGGAAGCGGAGTGGCTGGTGGAAAAAATTTGCCAAACCAAAGAAGAGCAGCGCCGGCTAGTGGATAAAATAATTAACGGCGTCAAAAATAAATACGGCGACCTTGATAATCTGCCGCCCGTAATCGCCACAGGCGATTTTTCATGGAATCAGGGAGTTTTAGGATTAAGCGCGAACCGCCTTTTGGAGTTTTTTTCCCGGCCAATATTTTTATGGGGGAAAGGAGGGGTATCCGCTGACATCAAGGGTTCGGCCCGAAGCGCCGATTTGAACGTGGTGGAAATAATGCGCGCTTTGCCTGAAGATTTTTTTATTGATTTTGGCGGACATCATTTTGCCGGCGGTTTTACCGTATCTTCGGAAAAAATAGCGGAGTTTGAAAAAAAAATTAATGAAGTTGTTTCTGAAAAATCGCGGGATAAAACCAGATTTTTAAAAATAGAAGCGGATAAAGAATTGGATATTGAGGAAGTTGACGGCCGTCTTTTTGAAAAGATCAGCCGTTTCGCTCCTTTTGGCGCAGGAAATCCCGCCCCGATTTTTTGGTTCAAAAATCTGGAATTAAAACATATCGTCGCGATGGGCAATAACGGTTATCACCTTAAATTATTTTTTCATAAACCAAACGGAGAAGAGTTGACCGCGATCTTATGGCATAAGGGATTGCGTCCTGAACTTCAAAATTTAACAGTCGGTTCAAAATTGGAGTTTTTGGCGGCAATTGAACTTTCGCGCTATAATGGCCGGAAAGAACTTCGTTTGGCGGTAAAGGATTATAAAATCAATAAATAAAGAAATTTCGTAATTCAAAGAAAGAATATGTTTAAAAAAAATCATCAGAAAAAAATTTTTATTTTTACCGACGGCGGATCCCGAGGCAATCCCGGGCCCGCGGCTTTGGGTGTGGTGATTCAAGACGAAAACGGAAATTTAATCAAAGAGTACGGGGAATTTTTAGGCGAAAAGACGAACAATGAAGCGGAATATGAAGCGGTGATTTTTGCGCTTAAAAAAATCAAGCATCTTTTCGGGAAGAAAAAAATCAAAGAGATGGAGGTGGCGGTAAAAACCGACAGCGAGCTTTTAACCAGGCAATTGAACGGCGAATACAAAATTGAAAATGCCAATCTTCAATCTCTTTTTATGAAAGTTTGGAACTTAAAAATTGATTTTGGCGAGATTAATTTTCAGCACGTGGCGCGCGAGAAAAACAAAAGAGCCGACCGCTTAGTGAATAATATCCTGAATTCTCGCCTTTTTTAAAGAATGAAAGGAAATATTTTATTGGTTTTGATTTTCGGATTTATCGCGGGCGTGGGAGTCCGTTCTTTTTTTAACCTGTTTTGGAGTGCGGCGATATTTGCTCTTTTATTGAGTTTTTTGGCCTTGGTTTTGTTTTTTTTAACTTCCCGAAAAAAGTTTTTTCTGGCGGCCGCTTTGGCGCTGGCCGCTTTCAGTTTGGGAGTCTGGCGTTATGAAATTAAAGACCAAAAAGCCGCTTCTTCTATTTTGGCGCCGCGAATAAACAGCGAGGTCGCGCTTCGCGGCGTAATCGTTGACGAGCCGGACGAACGCGAGAACAATACGCGCCTTATTTTTTTGGCCGATGGTTTGCGGCAGAACGGACAATGGCAAGACATTAACCGCGGCAAAATTCTTGTTTATACGGAAAGATACCCTGAATTTAAGTACGGAGATTTCTTGGAGATAAAAGGCATTCTTAAAGAGCCGGAAAATTTTTCCGATGATTTTGACTGGCGGGCTTATTTAACCAAAGACGATATTTTTCTTTTGATGTATTATCCGAAAATTGAAAAACAAGAAGAAGGCGCCGGTTCGTTTGTTAAACAAAAACTTTTCGCGCTAAAAAATAATTACATCGCCGGAATTTCGCGCGTTTTACCGGAACCGTACGCTTCATTTTTGGGCGGACTGACGATTGGCGCCAGAAAAAGCATTCCCGAGGATTTACAGAATGATTTTCGCAAAACCGGCGTGATTCATTTGGTGGTTTTGTCCGGTTATAATGTGACGATTATCGCCGAAAATATCGGCCGCGCCCTGGCTTTTTTGCCTTTGCCGCATTTTGTCGGCATTATTTTAAGCGTTCTGGCTATTTTTCTTTTTACCATAATGACCGGAGCTTCGGCGACGATTGTCAGGGCTTCCATAATGGCCATTCTCGTTCTTTTGGCGCGTTCCACCGGCCGCGTTTACGAGGTGACTATCGCTCTTTTGGTGGCCGGTTTCGCGATGATAATGCATAATCCGAAAATTTTGCGTTTTGATTCTTCTTTTCAGCTTTCTTTCGCGGCTACGCTCGGCCTTATTTATCTGGCGCCGCGGCTGGAAAAACATCTCGGTTTTTTGCCGAAAAGTTTCGGTTTAAGGGGTTATGCCGCGGCCACGGCCTCGGCCCAGCTGGCAGTCGCTCCTTTAATTTTATATTCAATGGGCGCGATTTCTTTGGTGGCTTTGCCGGTCAATATCCTGATTTTAATGTTTGTTCCCGCGACCATGCTTTTTGGATTTTTGACTTGGTTGGCCGGATTGTTGCATTACGCGGCCAGCTTGCCTTTTGCCTGGATTTCCTGGCTTCTTCTTAATTATGAGCTTTGGGTGGTAAATATTTTTGCCCGGCTTTCTTGGGCCGAGTGGCTGGCGCCTAATTTTTCCGCTTTTTCCGCGATTTTAATTTATGGTTTACTGGGCTGGCTGGTTTTTAAGCCAAAGTCGCTTTCTATTTTTTGGCAGAAAAAAGAAATCATACCGCCGCTTTGGAGCAAAGAGGCGGATGAATTTGAAATAGAAGAAATTAAATAAAATGTATTTTATTAAGATAAAGCAAAATTTCAGATGGTATTTTTTGGTTGTTTTGGTTGCAGCCGCGTTTTTTGTTTGGTATGCGGTATTCGCGGAAAGCGATAAAAGCTTGACTGTCGCTTTTTTGAATGTCGGTCAAGGCGACGCCATTCTTATTGATACTCCGGGTGATCAGCAGATTTTGATAGACGGAGGGCCTAACAGGCGGGTTCTGGCCGAAATTTCAAAAATAATGCCTTTTTATGATCGTTCTATTGATGTCGTGATTGCCACCCATCCGGATTCCGATCACATCGGCGGTTTACCGGAAGTTTTAAGCAGATATGATGTAAATTTTTT
This sequence comes from Patescibacteria group bacterium, assembly GCA_038064095.1. Classification (GTDB taxonomy): domain Bacteria; phylum Patescibacteriota; class Minisyncoccia; order JACROR01; family JACROR01; genus JACPLO01. The sequence goes on from JBBTTT010000066.1 coordinate 4,822, forward strand.
TATTGAACCGGGCGTGGAGTCAACTAACGTGGTCGGCAAAGAGCTTGAAAAAATAATTGAGGAAAAGAAACTTAAAAAAGTTTTGGCGCGGCGAGGGATGAAATTTGTTTTAAGCGATAATGCTTATTTGCTTATTTTATTTCCGGACAGAGATGTTTCAAGAATGGACACAAATGACGCTTCAATCGTCGCGAAACTGGTTTATGGCAATACGTCTTTTCTTTTTACCGGGGATTCGCCTCAAAAAATGGAAAACTATCTGGTTTCCATTGATAAAGAAAATCTGGATATTGATGTTTTGAAAGCCGGCCATCACGGCTCTAAAACTTCATCGTCAGAATCTTTTATCGGATATGCCAGTCCGGAATACGCGATTATTTCCGCGGGAAAGAATAATCGTTATGGCCATCCGCATCAGGAAATTTTGGAAAGATTGCGGGTCGCTGGCGCCGTTATTCTTCGCACTGACCTTGACGGCCGCCTAATTTTCAAAAGCGACGGCCGAAATCTTGCCGTAAAGAAGAATAAATAAAATTATACAAAATCATTTTTTTCTTTTATTATAAGATTAATGGATATTTTGAATTGGCGGGCGAAAAGGCAAATTTTTTATCTGGCGATTTTCGCGGCGCTGGCGCTGGCGATTTTGGGAGCCGCGATTTTTTGGTTTTCTTCCGAACCGACTTGTTTTGACGGCCGCAAAAATCAAAAAGAAGAAGAAATTGACTGCGGCGGCCCTTGCGGAAAAAAATGCGCGGGTGAAACGAAAAATCCGGCTGTTTTATGGAGCAGAGCGATTAAAACGTCGGATGGAATTTATGACGCCGCGGCTCTTGTGGAAAATCCCAATATTTTCGCCGGAATTCAAAGTTTGCCTTATAAATTCAAATTGTACGATCAGCGCAATGTTTTGGTCGGCGTCAGAGAGGGCGAGATTTTCGTCAATCCGGCCGAGCGTTTTATGATTTTTGAGCCCGGGATCGTTACTAAAGAGAAAATTCCGGCGCGCGCTGTTTTGGAAATGGCGGCCAAAGAAGAAATAGATTGGGTAAGAATAGAAAAAAATCCACCCAATTTTTCGGTGGAAAAAAAGACATTTTATAAAGACCCCTTTCCTTTTTTGGAAGTTAAAGTGCACAATCGTTCTTTAACTTCGTTTCCGGAAGTTTACGTGAATGCCGTAATTTACGACAAAGACAACAATGTTCAGGCGGCCAGCCAAACTGTTTTAGACGCGGTGGAACCGGACGCGCTTCGTTTCGCTTTTTTTACTTGGCAAAAACCGTTTGAAAAGGAGGCGGAAATCATAGAAATATTTTTGAGAGCGAATCAAACAGAATTTTAATTATTACTATATTACTATGGCGTTTAGAACGATAAAAAACATAGATTATGTTTTGTTTTTTTCTTTAATTCCGCTTCTTTTCGCGGGGTTGATGACGATGAAAGGACTGGGCGAGGGGGGCGATTATTTTTTTAACCGCCAATTGGTTTGGATTGTTGTTTCTTTCGCCGCTTTTTTTTTGATGAGTTTGGCGGATTGGCGTTTTTTAAGAAAAGGCGGCATTCTTTTGATTTTTTATTTTTTAGGCGTTATTTCCTTGTTTCTGCTTCTTTTATTGGGGAAGGCGACGCGGGGAACGGCCGGTTGGTTTGATTTTCGGGCGTTTTCTTTGGCGCCGGCCGAGCCGATGAAAATTCTGGTTATTTTGATTTTGGCGAAGTATTTCGCGCGCCGCCATATTGCCATCGCCCAAATCAGGCATATTTTGATTTCCGCGGTTTTCGCCGTCCTCCCGGCTGGTTTGGTTTTTCTCCAGCCGGATTTCGGGTCGGCCTTTATTTTTATTTTTATCTGGGTTTGTATGGTGATGGTTTCCGGAATCAGCAAGAAACATTTGGTGATGGCGGCGGCCGCGGGATTGATCGCGGGCTTGATCGGCTGGAATTTTCTGCTCGCCCCTTATCAAAAGGCGCGAATTTCTTCTTTTTTTTATCCTCAAGATTTGAAGGGCGCGGGATACAACGCGGATCAATCCATGGTGGCGGTGGGTTCGGGACGATTTTTGGGAAAAGGAATCGGCGAAGGCACACAATCCCGTTTGGAATTTTTGCCGGAACATGAAACGGATTTTATTTTTGCCGCTTTTGCCGAAGAATGGGGATTTGGCGGCGTTTTGTTTCTGTTCATTTTTTTCACGATTTCTCTCTGGCGCATTTTGAAAACAGCTTTTATCGGCCAGACTAATTTTGAACGGCTTTTCAGCCTGGGGCTGGCCACGCTGATTTTTGCCCATTTTTTTATCAATGTCGGAATGAATATCGGCCTTTTGCCGGTGACCGGCATTACTTTGCCGTTTATGAGTTACGGCGGTTCGGCGATGGTGACGCTTTTCGGCGCGCTGGGCATTTTAGAAAGCATGCGGCGCTATTCTTTGGAAATGCCGGGCAATAGCCATAAAAATATTTTGGATGAGCGGCGATTCAGAATTTAGCGAATTCCTCGGGCTTTTATTTTTGTTTGAAAAATTTTAAGATTAAACGAATTATGAAACAATACAACCATAAGCTGATAGAAAAAAAATGGCGCGAGAAATGGCGGAAAAGCGGACTTTATAAAACCGAGGAAAGTTTTTCCGTTGAAAGCGGATCCGCCTCTGGCGGGAAAAAACCAAAAAGTTATGTTTTGGATATGTTTCCCTTTCCTTCCGGTGAAGGGCTTCATGTGGGGCATCCGAAAGGATATATCGCCACGGATATTTATTCCCGTTTCAAGAAGATGAACGGTTATAACATTTTGCATCCCATGGGATGGGACGCGTTCGGCTTGCCGGCGGAAAATTACGCGCTTGAACGCAAAATTCATCCCAAAGCGGCGGTGGATAAAAACATAAAAAGATTCAGAGAACAGCTGTCTCTTTTGGGTTTTAATTATGATTGGTCGCGCGAGATTAACACCACGGATCCGGATTATTACAAATGGACCCAGTGGATTTTTCTGAAACTTTTTGAAAAAGGACTGGCTTACGAATCAGACGAGCCGATTAATTGGTGTCCGTCGTGCCGGACTGGTTTGTCCAACGAGGATTTGGAAGGGAATGTTTGCGAGCGGTGCGGCAGTGCGGTGAAAAAAAAACCTCTGCGGCAGTGGATGTTGAAAATCACCGATTACGCGGAGCGTTTGCTGGAAGATTTGAAAGAACTTGACTGGCCGGAATCCATTAAAGAATCGCAGAGGAATTGGATCGGGAAATCTCAAGGCGTTGAGATTGAATTCAAAATTCAAAATTCAAAATTCAAAATTAATGTTTTTACGACGCGGCCGGACACTCTTTTCGGGGCAACTTACTGCGTGCTGGCGCCGGAACATAAATTGGTAAAAAAATTGAAGCCGCGGATTAAAAATTGGCGAGAAATTGAAAAATACATTGAAAAAGCGGCGGCCAAATCCGAGATTGAGCGATTAACCGAGAAAAAAGAAAAAACCGGCGCGGAATTAAAGGGAATCAAAGCGATAAATCCGGCGAATAACGAAGAATTGCCGGTTTTTATCGCGGATTACGTGTTGGCGCACTACGGCACAGGCGCGATTATGGCGGTGCCGGCGCACGATGAAAGAGATTGGGTATTTGCAAAAAAATTTAATCTGCCGATTAAACAGGTAATCTGCCAATTTTATCAGGAACCTAAATGTCCGGTTTTGAATGAAGCTTATCTCGGTGAAGGAAAATTAACGCAATCCGGAAAGTTTAACGGAATTGATTCTGAAAAAGCCAAAAAAGAAATCACTAAATTCGTCGGCGGAAAAATTACCGTTAAATATAAATTGCGCGATTGGGTGTTTTCCCGCCAGCGCTATTGGGGAGAGCCGATTCCCATTATTCATTGCGATCCGCCAGCCGGCGGATGCGGGGTAGTGGCGGTGCCGGAGAGCGATTTGCCTGTTAAATTGCCCGAAGTCAAAAATTATGAGCCGACGGGCACCGGCGAGTCGCCGCTGGCTAACATTAAAAAATGGGTAAAAACAAAGTGTCCGAGATGCGGTCGGGAAGGAAGAAGAGAAACCAATACGATGCCGCAATGGGCGGGCTCTTCCTGGTATTATCTTCGCTATATTGATCCGAAGAATGATCAATCGCTCGTTGACAAGAAAAAAGAAAAATACTGGTCGCCGGTTGATTTGTACGCGGGCGGAGCGGAACACGCCACGCGCCATTTGATTTACGCGCGTTTTTGGCACAAGTTTCTTTACGATCTCGGGGCGGTAAATTATTCCGAACCTTTTAAACGTCTTCAAAATGTCGGATTGATTATCGCCGAAGACGGCCGGAAAATGAGCAAACGTTACGGCAATGTGGTCAACCCAGATGATATCGCGGCGGTTTACGGCGCCGACACTTTACGGATTTACGAAATGTTTATGGGGCCGTTTGATCAGGCGGTTAGTTGGAGCACGGAGAGCATCATCGGAGCAAGAAGATTTTTGGAAAAGATATATTCGCTCGCGTTTAAAATCAAAATTACCCCGAACAATCCCGCCGAGGCGGGATTAGCGGGGCAGGCAAATCAAAATTCAAAATTAGAAAATTTATTGCATAGAAGCATAAAAAAGGCCGGAGAAGATATAGAAAATTTTAAATTTAATACCGCCATCGCTCAAATGATGATTTTAACGAATGAAATGGAAAAAAGCGAAACATTGCCGGAAAATATTTTTGAAACGTTTCTTAAAATTCTCGCGCCGTTCGCGCCGCATCTTAGCGAGGAATTATGGGAAAAATTGGGGCGTAAAACTTCAATTCATTCGGAAAAATGGCCGGAGTATGATCCGAGAATGATCAAAGAAAAAACCTTTGAGCTGGTCATTCAAATAAACGGCAAAGTGCGGGCAAAAATGGAGGCGCCGGCGGAAGCGGGTGAAGCCGAACTTCGGGGAATGGCGCTCAACCATCCTGTGATAAAAGAAAAACTGGCCGGCCGGCCGCCTAAAAAAATAATCGTCGTTCCCGGCCGCCTGGTGAATGTGGTTATTTGAATATTTTAGTATAATAAATTTTTATGATTAAACTGACTTTTTACGGCGGAGCGCAGGAAGTGACGGGCAGTTGTTTTCTTTTAGAGAGCGCCCAAACAAAAATTCTCGTTGATTGCGGGATGTGGCAAGGCGGCGCCAAAGACGACGAAAAGAACCGCGCGCCTTTTGATTTCGATCCTTCGGAAGTCGCGGCGCTTTTTGTCACTCACGCCCATTTGGATCATATCGGCCGCGTCCCTTTTCTGGTTAAAAACGGTTTTAAGGGAAAAATTTATTCCACCGCTCCGACCAGAGAGCTTTCCGAGATCAGTTTGAAAGACGCCCTCGGCCTTTTAGAAAGAAGCGGTAAAAAAGAAACGGAAGAAAAAACCTTTTTTGAACAAAAAGACTTAGATGAAGCGTTAAAGCTTTGGTCTGATTTTAATTACAATCAAGAATTAAAGATAGGCGATTTTAGAATTACGGCGCGCGACGCCGGGCACATTCTCGGTTCCAGCATTTACGAAATTGTGGCTGACGGCAAAAAAATCGTTGTGACCGGCGATTTGGGAAATCCTCCCACGCCGCTTTTACGGCCCACTTATGATATAAAAGACGCTGATTATCTGGTAATGGAAGGCATTTACGGAAATCGCCGGCATGAAGGCAAAGCAGAACGTCGGCTTAAACTTGAGCGAACCATTGAAGACACGGTTAAGGCCGGCGGCGTGCTGATGGTGCCGGCGTTTTCTCTGGAAAGAACGCAAGAACTTTTATTTGAGTTGAATGATTTGGCGGAAAACGGCCGCATTCCCGAGGCGCCGATTTTTGTGGATTCGCCTTTGGCGATTAAAATGACCGAAGTTTATAAAAAATACGAAGAGTATTTCAATAAGGAAGCCGAATACTTGATTTCTTCGGGAGATGATATTTTTAAATTTCCCGGCCTGCGTTTTACTCTGACTTCATTGGAATCAAAAAGCATCAATGAAGCGCCGCCGCCAAAAATCATCATTGCCGGTTCTGGGATGTCAACCGGCGGCCGGATTCTTCATCATGAAAGGCGTTATCTCCAGAATCCTAAAAACACCTTGTTGACTATCGGTTTTCAGGCCGCCGGTTCTTTGGGTCGCCGGCTTCAGGAAGGAGTAAAAAACATTACGATTTTCAAGGAACAAATTCCGGTGCGCGCCAAAATAGTTTCCATCAGCGGCTATTCGGCTCATCCGGATTACGACGGACTTTTCCGTTTCGCGGAGAATTCCGTCGATACTTTGAAAAAAGTTTTCGTCGCTCCGGGAGAACCGCAAGCCGCGCTTTTTTTGGTCCAGAGATTGAGAGATTATTTGGGAATAAGGGCGGCCGCGCCTAAATACGGAGATTCTTTTGAATTGAAGTGAAATGTGATATTATTAATAAAAATTCATCAAATTATAAAATTCATCAAGTTATAATGAAGCCTGGGAAACATTCTCATTTAAAATATAAAATTTGCGTTTCCGGCGCGGCCGAGACCGGCCATTGTCCCGAAGACACTTTGGAGATAGCCAAAGAATTGGGACGGGAAGTGGTCAGGCACAAAGCGATTCTGGTGACCGGCGCCACGACCGGTTTCCCTTTTTGGGTCGCGATGGGCGCGAAAGAGGAAGGAGGAATTTCTGTCGGCCTTTCTCCGGCCGGATCGGAATTTGAACATATTAACCAATATAAACTGCCGGTGGATTATTTTGATATGATTATTTATACCGGTTTCGGCTACGCGGGGCGCAATCTTCTTTTAACCAGATCCGCGGACGCGGTCATCGTGGGCTGCGGACGAATGGGCACGATTAACGAATTTACGATCGCCTTTGAGGATAATAAACCGATTGGCATTCTTGAAGGGCTTTGGAAAACCGATGAATTGATTAAAGAAATAATTGCCGAATCTCATCGCGGTCCGGGCAAAATCGTTTATGATTCTGACCCGAAAATTTTGGTTGAAAAAGTTTTGGATTTGGTGAAAAAAGAAAAAATAATAGAAATTTAAACAAAAATTATTATGGATGATTTAAGTTTGCGCGTAATTTTTCAAATGATTTTGGCGACTTCGCTGGGATTTTTAATCGGATGCGAAAGAGAACATTCCCGCAAAGAAGCGGGGATAAGGACTTATTCTTTGATCGCGATGGGCGCGGCGCTTTTTACCGTGCTTTCTTACGAAGGGCTGAAAAATTTCACCGGATTGCCCGTTGATCCGGCGCGGATCGCTTCCAATATCGTGGTCGGCGTCGGTTTTATCGGCGGAGGATTGATTTTTTTAAAAAACAACAAGGTCAGCGGTTTGACGACGGCCGCCAGTATTTGGGCGACGGCGGCGATCGGCATGGCGGTTGGTTTCCAAATGTATTTGGTGGCGACAGCCGCGACCGCCTTAGTTTTGATAATTCTGTTCGTGTTTTGGCTGCTTGAAAAAAAAATAATGAACGTAAAAAATAATGAAGAAAACGGTGAGAATGGCTTCTGAAAAATCAAGAACCGTTCTTTATCTGGAAAGCATCGGACTTTTAACGGGAATGATTTTAGGCGCGGGGATTTTTGCCTTGCCTTTTGTTTTCTCGCGGGCGGGAATTTTCTGGGGGCTTTTGCATTTTATCAGCGCTCTTTTTTTGATTATAATTTTGAATTTTCTCTACGGCGAAGCGGCCTTTTTGACCGCTGGCCGCCATCGTTTTACCGGCTATGTCAAAATGTATCTGGGAAAATCGGCGAGCTATCTGGCTTTTTTGGTTACGATCTTAAGCTATTACGGCACATTTTTGATTTACGGTCTTTTAGGCGGGATTTTTTTGGAAAATATTTTTAACGGCGGGCGCGGCTCTTTCAACACTTTTTGGTTTTCCTTGCTGTTTTTCGCCGCGGCCGGAATTTTTTCCTTTCTGCGTTTTGAAAAAATCGGCGCCGTCAATTTTTACCTGACCGTTCCGCTTTTGTTTTTTATTCTTTATTTGGCGGGGGTTTCTTGGCCGCTTTTTGATTTTGCCAATTTTAAGATTGATTACAGTTTTAACGAAGCCTGGTTTCTGCCTTACGGCGTTTGGATTTTCGCTCTTTCAGGGTTCGCTTCTTTGCCGGAAGCGCGGGATATGATGAAAGGCGCTTCGCTGCGCGATTTTAAAAAAGTGATTTTATGGAGCGTTTTGATTTCCGCTTTTTTTTCTTTGATTTTTGCTTTGTCGGTTCTGGGAATAACCGGCGCGCGGACCAGCGAAGACGCTCTCGCCGGTTTGAAAGTTTTTCTTGGGCGAGGAGGAATGATAATCGGTTCTTTAATCGGCTTTTTGGCGGTTTTTACTTCCTATTTGGCGTTAATCGCGGATTCAAAGGAAATTTTCAAGATTGATTACGGCGTTCCGGCTAGTTTGGCTTGGCTGTTTTCTTTTGTTCCGCCGCTTCTTCTTTTTCTTTCCGGCGCCGACAGTTTGGTGACGGTTCTAAGTTTTATCGGCGCGGTGGGTTTGGGAATTTTTGGAATTTTTGTTTTAAAAATATCAGAAAAAATTGAAAGCCAAGAAGCGGTCGTGTCCCATTGGCGCGGATTTTTCAAATGGCTGGTCGGCGCGGGCATTCTTCTCGGCGCCGTTTACGAAGTTTGGAGTATTTTATTGAAATAATTATGAAGCGAAAAGCAAAAATATCTTTTTCAAAGGAACATTTTAACCGGCCAAAAGAGTCCAGGCGGGAGACCGAGGAATTCGGGCCGGGGAAAATAGATATTATTTTTTGTTCGGAGTGCGGCGTTGTTTATTACGAGAAATCCTGGCATCATAATTTGCGGAATAAGAAAAATATTGAACGCGCCAAACGCGTTAGTTTTGAGCTTTGTCCGGCTTGCCAAATGGCCAAACACAACCAATACGAGGGAGAAATAAAGATTTCCGGAGTGCCGCTGGCTCGAAAAAAAGAAATCATCCATTTGATAGAAATGGTCGGTCAAAAAGCGCGCGCTCGGGATCCTTTGGACCGGATATTAAAAATTAAATCGTCGGGCGCGGATATTTTCGTTTATGTTTCGGAAAATCAAATGGCCCAGCGTCTCGCTAAAAAATTATGTGAAATTTATAAAAAGAATTTTTCAAAACCTGTTATCCATAAAGGAAAGGGCGGCGATGTTTTTATCATCACGATGAATTTTCAAGAATAACAGAATAAAAGAATAACCCCAGCACATGGCCGGGGTTTTTTTTGAGAGATAATTTATTCTTATTAAAGAACGGAGAAAATGGAACGAACGGTAGAAACGAAAACCTAATATTATTTTTTGTCCTTGGATTTTTATCCGTTTGGATCATCCATTGGGACCGGTGGGATTTTTGTCTTTGCCGTTCGTTATTTTTATAATATATAGTATTTTAAGTTTACGCAAGCCAAACTTGTGGATAACTTTATTCAATGATTTATAATAAAAAAATATGGATTGGATAATTTTCGCGGTTTTGGCTTATTTTGGTTTAGCGCTGGCGGTTGTTTTTGACAAATTGCTTTTGGAAAAATACATTCCGCGGCCGTCTTTATACGCCGCTTATGTCGGGCT
>JBBTTT010000067.1:0-9749 GCA_038064095.1 Patescibacteria group bacterium
GGCGACTTCCACCGGCGGATCCGGCATTGTCGTTTCCGGAAGCCGGATGCAGATGAATTCGTTAGACAGTTATTTTACATTCGGCACAACCACCCAGCAAGGACTTTCCATAATGACATTGGAAGGAACTTCTACCGCGGCTATCCCTTTGACTATAGTGGCGCGTAATTCCGCGACTGCCAATAATTTTCAGATTAGAAACAGCGCCAGCGCGGACCTTCTTTATGTGAACTCCGGGGGCGGCCTTTTCGGTTCCAGCACTGCGCAATTTACCAACTCGCTAACCACTTACGGTTCAGATGTTTTAGGCGACGCGGTTGGCGACACTTTAACCATTAATTCCGGTACTGTGGCAATGGGCAGCTTGGCAACCACCACTATTCAGGATAATAAAATAAATTCCTGGAGCATTGCCACTTCAACCAGCATTACGCCGGCTTTTACGATTCATACATTCACTGATGATGCTAATGCTAGAATTGGAATTAATACCGTTGTCCCTAACACCACTTTTGAAGTTGTCGGCACTGCCAGCACCACTAACTTGGTTGTGGGCGGCGACAACACTTACGGCACATTAGCGGGAATGATTTTCGGCGTCTGTAATTTTGGCAATAAATCTATTGCGGCATCCACTACCGTTGGCGTGAGATGCACGGCAACTGGAGTGCGAACCGGCGACAGAGTTTTTGTCAGCGCCACGAGTTCATTACATACAAACTTTATTATTAATTCCGCTTCTTCAACCGCGGCTAACACTATTGGCTTGTATATTTACAATAGCGGCGCGGTTGCAACAACTACGACCGCGGACGCTACCGGCAACACTGCCATTAATTTCTTTGCTATTCGCTAATTAATCTTTAACAACTACTTATTATGATGACTAAGATTTATTTTATAATCTTATCGTTGCTGGCGCTGCCGATGATGATAATGGCGGCTTATAATGACGCAAATTTAAGTGCGAATACGATTATCACGGTTGGAGGAATTAATCTTACCGTGTCCGGCAATGGTGCTTCTATGGAATCCATTTCTGTTGATGGAAGCACGATTACGGTGATAATGCCCGCCAGTTCATATTTACAGCTTACTTCTTCCGGCCGTCTGGTGTTGACTGTTGCCAATGCTGATGCGGTGGAAGTTTCTTCCACTTGTTCTTCTTCGGAAAGCGTCTATACTTTTAGCGCTCCGTCCGGCATTACGACCGACACATTTACAATTTCGCCAACTTCCAGCACCTGCGCGACTGGCGGCGGAGGAGGCGGTGGCGGAGGAGGCGGCGGTAGTAGCGGCGGAGGCGGCAGCAGCGGTGCTCCTACTATTCCTTCTCAGACCGCAGTGGCTGTTCCCGCGGCCACAGTAATTACTGTCCCGGCTGTTTCCGTAGCCCAGCCGTCAGTGGTGGCAATCAGTGTTTCTCCGGTTTTCAGCAAAACTTTAAAAAAAGGGATGAACAACGCGGACATCAAACGTCTTCAACAGCTCTTGAACTCCGATCCTGATACGAAGATCGCTTCTTCCGGCGCCGGTTCTCCGGGGAATGAAAGCGAATACTTCGGTTCTTTGACGGAGAAGGCTCTTCAGAAATTTCAAGCAAAACATAATCTGGTTTCTTCCGGCGCTCCGGAAACCACAGGTTACGGTTTAGTCGGTCCAAAAACTATGGCAAAATTGGAAGAAGTATTTTCCAAAGCCCAGCCAACCGCCCCGGCGGTAGTCCAACCTTCCGCGGTAGCAGTCAGCGTTTCGCCGGTGTTTTCCAAAGGATTGTCAAAAGGAACATCTAACAGCGATATCAAACGTCTTCAACAGCTCTTGAACTCCGATCCTGATACGAAGATCGCTTCTTCCGGCGCCGGTTCTCCGGGGAATGAAAGCGAATACTTCGGTTCTTTGACGGAGAAAGCGGTGCAGAAGTTTCAAGAAAAATACGGCATAGCTAAATCGGGCGATGCGGGATACGGTTATTTTGGACCAAAAACCAGATCTAAAATTCAGGAGGTTTATAAATAAGGAACGATTTTAGCCACGCCGTCAGGCGTTTACTCCTGTTATAACTTTTTCGTTCAAAAAGCTGCTTATGCTCTGAAGCGGGTATTTTTTGTATATTAAATTGTAAGATTTTTAAAATTATATCTCATCTTCCTTGATGCCTGAAAATCGTGGCTAAAGTTTTTAAAAAAATATCAAGGTCAAGTGTTAAAGAACGGTTTTTAATGTAGAAAAGATCATACTGCAGTTTTTCCATCGCGTCTTCTTTGGAAGCGCCGTAAGGGAAATTAATTTGTGCCCAGCCGGAAAGGCCTGGCTTGATCAGATGCCGCATGGCGTAATGCGATATTTCTTTTTTTAACGTTTCCGTGAATTCCGGCCGTTCCGGCCGCGGACCGATCAGTGAAAGTTCTCCTTTCAGCACATTCCAGAGCTGGGGCAGTTCGTCAATTCTGGTTTTTCTGAGAAAACGGCCGCTGGCCGTTACCCGATTGTCGTTTTTTTCCGCCCAGCGGGCGCCGTTCGTTTCCGCGTTTGCTTTCATTGAGCGGAATTTTATTATTTCAAAAATCCGGCCGTTCTTGCCTATTCTTTTTTGAAAATAAAAAACCGGGCCCGGACTTTCCAGTTTTATCAAAAGCGCCGCGAAAGGTGCGGCCAAAAGCGCGGGAACGGATAAAAGCAGGGAAAAAATAACATCAAACCATCTTTTAATGATTTCAAAAATATATTTGTCCAGTTCGGTCAGATTTTCCAGAAACCAGACTTCATTGATGAGAGAAACCGGTACTTTGCCGGTCAGCCCTTCGTAAAATCGCGGAAAATCAATGATCGTTATTCCTAAAGGCAGAACTTCGTAAAACATTCTGATCAATTCTTTGTTTTGTTTGATGGAAGAAGAAGCGACAATCAAAGAGACACTTTTTTCTTTTATGAGAGAAACGATGTTGTGGTCAAATTCCAAAACCGGTGCGCTGCTTTCAAAAGAATTTTCATTTTCGCCGGGCAGTTTCATAATGGCGGCGGTTTCATATCCGATTTGGGGATTTTGATTGATGAAAGAAGCAAAAGCCGCGGTTTCCCTGGTTAAGCCGAAAAACAGCATTTTTATCTTTTCAGCTTTAAGAAGTTTGGCGAAAAAAAATCTCCGCCAGATTATTAAAAATCCTAATGAAACGCCGATATCCAAAACCAAATTCGTTTTAGGAGTAATGCCAAAAAATGGCACCAGATAAAACAGCAGAATCGCCAGACCGCCGGCCAGCGCCATCGTTCTGATTAAAACCGACCGTAATTCTTTGAAAGAAATGAATTTTTTTAAGTCATAGAGGCCGGTGATGTAAAATATCAAAAGCCAGAGAACGAACAAGATGGAAAATGGGAGAAGATGCGGTTGCCAGATTTTTTCTTCCGGCCAGGATTGAAATCTTATGATAAGCGCCAAAAAAAGAGCGCCGTAAAAAATAAAACCGTCTCCCAAAATGAGAATAATTTTATTCAATTTTTCTCTTGACGTCATAATGGCATTTTAATTTATTTTTAATGAAAATGATAGACATTCGGTTTTTTCTGTGTTAATGTTTGATAAAATTTAATGCTCTTTGAAATCTAATCAAAAGAAAGGAGAAAAAAGCATATGTCTTCTATTTCTATTGAAAGAATAGAAATTGGCGTAATTGGCATAGGTTGGGTCGGCTCGGTCGTGAAAAAGTGGTTTTTAAAGCAGGGTTGGGAACAAGGGAAGGATCTTTTTTGTTATGATTCCGATCCTTCAAAAACCGGCGACAAAGACGATCTTTCGCGAGCGAAAATTATTTTTGTCTGCGTGCCGACGCCTAATTACGGTTACGGCTCGTGTAACACGAGCATAGTTGAAAGCGCGGTTGCTCAATTTGCCGGCTCGGATAAGTTAATGGTGATAAAATCAACGGTAGAGCCGGGGACAACCGAGCGATTAGGAAAAAAGCACAATGTCGTTACCGCGTTTAATCCGGAGTTTTTGACTGAAAAAAACGCGTGGCTGGATTTTATTTGTCCTTCCCGTCAAATTATCGGCTATACCGATAAAAGCAGGCCGTGGGCAGATATATTGTTTTCATTGCTTCCCGGATTTGACTCTTGTTTTTGTTTGACTTTGGCTGTGTCGGCGATTGACGCCGAGATTGCCAAATATGGCTGCAATGTTTTCGGCGCGATGAAGGTCAGTTTTGCCAACGCGTTTGCCGCTTTGGCGGAAAGCTCTGGAACAAATTATACAAACATAAGAAGAATAATGGCCGAGGATTCGCGAATCAACGATTCGTGGCTGGATATTGATCACGGCGGTTATCGCGGTTTTGGCGGGTATTGTTTTCCTAAAGATACGGCCGCCTTAATTGCTTGGGCTGAAAAAATTTCAGAAGAGATAATTGCCGCCGAAGACGGCAAAGACCTTGAAAGAGTAATTCTTTATCGCGAATTGGAGAGAATGCTTTCGTCAATTTACAGATTTAACGAAGCACTTCTGGCGCTTCAGGGGCTGACCGTTGAACAAGTAAGCGGTCATATAAATATAAGCCATATAAATATAAAAGGAGGGGAAAATGCCTGAATTGAAGAAATTAAGGGGCAAGAAAGTTCTCGTGACCGGCGGCGCGGGTTTTATCGGCAGTCACATTATTGATCGCTGCGCGGAAGCGGAAGAAATGGAAACTTACTCGGTTGATATCAAGCGTCCGGCTTACGCCAATCGTAAAGCCTGTTATTTTCAGATGGATATTTTAAACACAATGGCTATGGAATGGATGTTTTCTCTTGTTAAACCGGATTACGTGATCCATTGCGCGGCGATGGCGCGGATTCAGCCGAGTTTTGAGCGGCCTGACGATTATTTTAAGACCAATGTTTTAGGCACCAGGGTTATTTTGGAAATGTCAAAAAAATTTGACGTTAAAAGAGTGATTTTTTCATCTTCATCTTCAGTTTACGGCTTTCAGGAAAGTCTGCCATTTACCGAAAATCTTAAAGATAATCCTTTAAATCCTTACGCCCATACGAAGCTGATGAGCGAAAATCTATGCCAATTTATGGGGGAAATGACCGGCGGACCGGAAACGGTTTGCCTGCGTTATTTCAATGTTTTTGGCCCTCGCCAGCCCTCAAAAGCCAACGATCCTTATGCCACGGTAATCGGTATTTTCTTTGATCAATACGGCCGCGGTGAGCCGATGACCGTAGTGCCTGACGGATTTCAGCGCCGGGACTTTACTCATGTTTATGACGTGGCGGAAGTCAATGTCTTGGCGATGATTTCGCCGAAAGTCGGTCAGGGAGAAATTATCAATATCGGTTTCGGCAAAAATTATTCCGTTTTTGACGTTTGCGCTAAAATTTTTGACTGTCAGCCGGAAGAATTGGTGGAAGGAAAGGATTTTAGATTCATCGCTTCGCGCAGGGGCGAAGCGCTGGCCACCTTGGCGAATATTTCAAAAGCGCGCGATCTTCTCGGCTGGCAGCCGAAAATCCCTTTCTCAAAAGGGATTGAAATGCTAAAAAATCAAAAATAATGTTATAATAAAACCGTTGTTATGAAAAAAATAATGACGGTTTTTTTACTTTTGGCGTTTGTCGGTTTGCTTGATTCCGGTTATTTGACTTGGGAACACTATGCCGGCAACGGTCCGGTCTGCCTTATTTTTAGGGGGTGTAATGAGGTTCTAACCAGCGAATACGCGGTAATGTTTGGCCTGCCGGTTTCGCTTTGGGGGATGATTTATTATGCCGCTGTTTTGTTTTTTACGCTTTTTTCTTTTTTGGAAAAATCCCGCCGGGCGCTCGGCTTGGCGGCCATTATCGTTCTCGCGGGATTTTTGTTCAGCGTTTATTTTTTTTATCTTCAATTTTTCGTTCTAAAGGCAATTTGTTTTTACTGTTTGATTTCCGGCGGCGTTACCTTTCTTTTGGGGATAAGTTTGTTGTTTGCGGCGCGGCAATTTGATTTTTTAAAAGACAAAGGTCGTTTACTTTAAAAAAATAATTTTTTATAATATAATTATGTGGAAAAATTGGCTAAACGGAATTTTAGGCTTTTGGGTTGTAATTATTCCTTTTTTGAATTTTTCTCTGGCTTGGCAAAGAACGGTTTTGATTTTCAGCGGCGTTATCATCGCGGTTTTGGGATTTTGGTCGTTTTATGAGATTCGTTCGCGGCGCCTGCCTGTTGACGGGCAAAATTTAAACGAAACGATTCGCCCGTCAATGCCTGATCATAGCGATGGCGGACAGGCAGCGGACGCGCCGCACCCGCCGCGTTTCGCTGGCGATGCGGGCGGGCCGGAAGAAAAAAAAATTGAAATATAATTTTTTCTATCCAAATTATTTTTCTCAAAAAACAATCCTTCGCTTGACGATGGGGATTGTTTTTGGCGTTGGTTTGCTTATTTTATCCCCGAAAATAAATCAAACCCCCGTTGAATACGTGAACACTGGCGATTGGAATGCCGCGGCCCAAAAAGAGGCCGTTGAAAAAATAACTCATCTTCAAACTCCCGAGTCGGTTAAAGCTATTTATATGACCAGCTGGGTGGCGGGCACTTCTGATTGGCGAAGCCATCTGATTGAATTTATTGAAAAATCTGAACTGAATGCCGTAGTTGTTGACGTTAAAGACTACACGGGCCGGATTGCGTTTGAAGTTTCCGATCCGGCGCTGGCGGCCGTCGGCTCTCAAGAAAAACGGATTTCCGATATTAAAGAATTTATAGGCAATCTCCATGAAAAAAATATTTACGCGATTGCCAGAATAAGCGTTTTTCAGGATCTTTTTTTGGCGAAAAAGAGGCCGGATTTGGCGGTTAAAACCAAAACTGGCGCGATTTGGAAAGATTATAAAGGCATTGCTTGGCTTGATCCCTGCAGCCGCGAAGTTTGGGATTACACCGTTCAAATCGCGCGCGAGGCCGAACGGGCCGGTTTTGACGAATTGAACTTTGATTATATTCGTTTTCCATCGGACGGAAATATGAAAAACATCGCTTACGATTTTTGTGATTTTAAATACAAAGATCCGCCCTCGGGGAAAATTCCAGAGGACGGTCCTATGGGAAAAGCCGAACAGCTGGAGAATTTTTTTAAATATTTATCGGACAATCTAAAAGATATTAACCGGCCTCTTTCCGCGGATCTTTTTGGCATGGTTACGGTTAATACTGATGATCTCAATATCGGACAGGTTTTGGAAAAAGCCGCGCCGTATTTTGATTATTTGGCGCCGATGGTTTATCCGTCGCATTATCCCGCGGGATTCAATAATTATAAAAATCCGGCGGCTCACCCTTATGAAATCGTTTATCAGGCGATGACCGAGGCTTCGCGCCGTTTAATCGCGGCCAGTTCCACGCCCCAGAAACTCCGGCCCTGGATTCAGGATTTTGATCTTGGCGCGGTATATACGGCGGAAATGGTCAATCTTCAAAAAAAAGCGATTTATGACGCCGGCCTTAGCGGCTGGATGGTTTGGGACGCGGGAAATAAATATACTAAAGAGGCGTATTAAACTGCAGGGGTGTGGATAAAGTTTTAGACAATATTTTAAGAATTATTTATTATATAAATATAAATAAAAATTAGATATGGACAAGGAAACTAAAAATGAATTTGATGATTTAATGGCTCGCGTGAAATACATTGAAGTAAAATTGGGCGTTAAAGCGGTAAATAAAAAATAACATAATTATGGACTTGTCGGATTTTTTAGATTTTTCAAAAGAAAAACCGGATAAAAAAAAGCTGATTGTTGTCGGAGTAATTTTAATTATTTTCATGATTTTAGCCGGCTGGTATTTTTATAATCAAAAAAATCCGGAAACGAAGCGCCCGCTGACCAAAGAAGAAAAAATGAAAATTTTGGAAAGTCTGAAAGTTCCCACGGAAGAAGAATTGCCCAGGGAAGAAAGAATGAAAATTTTGGAAGGTCTGGCAGTGCCCGCGGAAAAAGAATTTTCCGAAAAAACAAGAATTAATATCTTGGAGTCTTTAGAGACACAGTAAATATGGTAAAAAAAGAAAAACAAGTTACAACCAATGAAATTCTTTCGGCGATCAATAAATTTGTTGGCAATGTTGATCAGCGCTTTAACGCCGTTGACGAATGTTTCAAGTCTGTTGACCGGCGCTTTAACGCCGTTGACCGGCGCTTTGACGACCTTGATAAAAAAATAGAAGAAGTGCGCAGAGAATTACAGCTTCAAATATCCGAAAATACCAGAGCGATAGCGGAACTTTCCGAACAAATCCGCAGTATTCTTGGATATGCTAAAGAGATAGCCATACTTATGGCGCGCGTATCTGTCATTGAGAAAAAAATCGGTATCAAATAATAAAATAAATATGCCAAAAATCAATTTATTCAAAAAAAACATCTCTTCGGTCTTAAGCGTCATGATTGCCAGCTTTTTCGCGGTTTTTATTTTAAACGTCGTTTTTGCCTGGACCGGACCCAGCGCTACTCCGCCGAACAACAATGTCAGCGCGCCCGTTAATGTCGGTATCACTCCGCAGAACAAAGACGGCGCCCTAGGGGTCGGCGCTTTTACTTCTTTCGGCGATGCATATTTTGTTGAGAATGTCGGTATTGGAACCGCCAATCCTGGAACAAAATTGGAAATTGCCGGAGCTTTGCGTCTTTTGCCGAGCACAGGAGAACCATTTTCTTGTTCTTCCAATAAGACCGGCAGCCAATATTTTGACAGCACTGCTAATCAGACTAAAATTTGCAACGGTTCCGCGTGGTCTAATTATATCGGCCCGCAAGGTTCGCAAGGCCCGCAAGGTTCGCAAGGCCCGCAAGGTTCGCAAGGTCCGACTGGACCGACTGGACCGACTGGACCCCAAGGCCCTCAAGGCCCATCAGGAGCTACAAATCTTTGTGTTTGTGTTCAGGTAACTTGTTACGGTGGCAGCGGTCCGGTAAATACTCCTTGTGCTTCGCTTGGTCAGTGGACTGATTGGGCTCAATGTGGAGGGGTAGATGAAAACGTGCGGGTAAAAATTTATCAATGCTAGATTTTTGGATACCGTTTAAATATGTAATTACCTTGAAGAGGTTTAAAGAACGCGATTTATGCCTATAAAAATAATTGATAAAAAAATAACCGAAAGCGAATTGCGGGAAATTGCCAAGGATTTTTACGTTGATATGATAAAAGGCGTTGTGGATATTGAACGAGAAATTCTTGCGGTGGGCGGAGAATATCATATGGACGCGAATACAATTCTTGTTGAGAGCGGTTCAAAACAGCAAAATATCTGGGGTTTTAATTGGTATTTTAATAAAACAGGCGATGAGCGCATTGGATATATTTCTTTAATAAATATTCGTCCCGGCCAAGGCAACAAGACAATGGAGGTGCAAGACGCGTCTTTGCGTGATATAATGAAAAGAATAATATTTAAATATTTGTCGTGAAAACAATTCGCACATCCTTATTTTATATGGCTAATCTTGGGAGTGAAGTTTCTCGCGCTCTTGCGGAGTTTCAAAAAAAAGATTTTGAAAAGATGCAAAATTCAATCATTCGCGCGAAAAATATAATTGATAAAATTGAAGAATTTCCGGAAATGAAAGGCAGAACGGGCGAGCTTGAAATTTTAAGGTCAATTATTGAAAATTTGAATCAAAAAAAACTTGGAATAAACGAAGAACATCTCATAAATTATTTTATTCCGTTTGCCGGGCGGCTCATTCCTGATTGATATGGCAAATTAGTTTAGAG
>JBBTTT010000068.1:0-9936 GCA_038064095.1 Patescibacteria group bacterium
GAGCGGGCTTGGTTCAGGGTTTGTTTAGCGAGATTAAGGGCTTGGTTTGGGAAATTGAGGGCGGTTTGTTTGAAACCAACGGCGGTTTTCTGGATGTCAGCCGCGGTTGAGACTGCGGCTTTTTGAAAGGAGACGGCGGCCAGGACAGCCGAGGTTTGGAGAGAATTTTTTAAACCGGAAGCTTGAACGGAAACTTGATTGGAGAAATTACGGAAATCTTTGAAATTGGCGTAAATTGATTCGGGGTTTTTTAAAATAAAAAAGCCAGCGGCTGAAACAATCAAAAGAACGGCCAGAACTTTGACGGCTGACTGTTTAGAGATTGAAAAACTGTAAAAGCCGGAAGATTTTTGAGGACCAGAGCTTCGCCTTGGCAAGTGAGAATTATCTTTCCCCAAAAGCAAGCGATCCCAGGGGTCGGATGCGAATTCAGATTCAAATTTTGAAAGTCTGTCATCTAACTTGTGAAGATTGTCATTTAATTCTCCAAATTTTTGCAAAATTATTTCAGAATTAATTTCTTTAAAAGTTTTTTCTTGAACTCTATTTTTATTCAAAACTTTTTTGAGGAATTCTGAAAAAATATTTTCAGCCACATACCAAACAGTTCCGATCTTTTCGGCGGGCAGTTTCCCTTCGCGAATAAATTGTCTTATGCGCTCACGGTGATACCCGGAAAGTTGAGACGCGTAACTCAACGAAAAATATTCCCTGCCATTATGCAAAATTTTGTGGATTTGTTTTCTGGACATAAAATACTTAATTTAAGTATAAAAAATAATTCTCAAAATTAAAAATGAATTTTGGGGATAACTTTCAAAAACACTCCGTCATTTGACGGAGTGTTAAAATGTTAAAATATAAAATAAATTATTCCACCAAACATTTATAAACATTAATAAACATTATTTAATAATCAGCGTGATTCTTAAATTCCGGATATTCAAAGGTATGCGCAAAATAATATTTTGCAAAGGATTCGTGCTGGATTTTTCTATTTTTTCCACAAAACCGATAAGACGCGGCGCGCTGGCCATCGTCAGCACTCTTTCCCCGATCTGAACGGAAGCTTCACGCGGTAAAGAAAATTTCATCATTTCTCCTCCCATTCCTGTAATCGTAATCGGAGTTCCGCTATTTTCCAAAAAACCGTTGTTCTCCTGATTAAAATAAGAAATAAGGGCGACCCGGCTGGTTTTATCGTAAGCCTCATTAATATACCCTAAAAAAACATCTCCCGAAGAAACCACGCTCATTCCCGCCTTCACGCCGTCTTCTCTTCCCATATCCAAAATAAAAGAGTCGTAGCCGATTTCCGGCGAAAGCAAAATAACATTGGCTAAAATTTTTTCTTCCGGAATCCGGCCTAATATTTCCCGCAATTCTTTGTTTTCTTTCTTAATTCCTTCCAAACTTTCTAAACGTCCTTTTAAATCATTTGCCGTTTCCCGCAGATTCTTATTTTCTTCCGCCAGCCTGATTTTATCCGTAAAAATAAAAGTCAGGTTATTTAAAACGTCTTTAGTCAATATTGAAAAATTTAAAATTGGTTTTAAAAAATTAAAAATGGAATTCGCCAGAGCCGCTTCCAAAAAATCAACGTAAGCCACGGTCAACAAAAAAAACGCTATAAAAGCGCTTGCCAGCATTTTAAAACCGATGCTTATTAAAGGTTTATTGCGGCGGTAAATCATCTTCATGGTCTATTAAAACGTCTCTTATCGCGTCTATATCTTCAAGAATAATTCCCGTTCCGCGCACGACCGCCGTTAAAGGATCATCGGCTACTTTTACCGGAATCTTGGTTTCAATTTCTATAATTCTGTCCAGCCCCTTCAAAAACGATCCGCCGCCCACCATCGTAATGCCGCGGTTCATAACGTCCGACACCAGCTCCGGCGGCGTTTCTTCAATCAACTCTTTAACCGAGTTGACCAAAGACTTCACGGATTTGGAAATAGCTTCTCTTATATCGGCGTCGCTGATCGCTATTTCGCGGGGCAAACCGGTCATTAAATCGCGCCCCCGAATAACGGACTCTGAAGAATCGCCGCTGTTATAAGCGGAACCAATCGCTATTTTAATATCTTCAGCGGTTCTTTCACCGATCAAAATTTTGAATTCATCGCGCATATAATTTATGATATCCTGATTAAAACGATCGCCGGCCACGCGCAAATTAATGGATTTGACGATTCCTCCCAAGGAAATAATCGCGATATCGCTTGTTCCGCCGCCGATATCAATTATCATATTGCCGACCGGCTCGTGAATCGGCATTTTAATGCCGATTGCCGCCGCCATCGGTTCTTCCACCAGATAAACTTCCCGAGCGCCGGCGTTTCTGGCCGCGTCTCTGACGGCGCGTCTTTCCACTTCCGTAATGCCGGAAGGAATCCCGATAACCACCCTCGGCCGCGCCACCAAAGAAGCGCGGCCGGAATGCACCTTACGGATAAAATAAGAAATCATTTCTTCGGTTACTTCAAAATCGGAAATCACTCCTTCCACCAAAGGGCGCACCGCCGTAATATGGGCCGGCGTACGGCCGATCATTCTTTTGGCGCCCGCGCCGATCGCCACAATCTGTCCGGTTTTTTGATTTATCGCCACGACCGAAGGCTCATTTATGACAATCCCCCGCCCCTTCACATAGACCAGCGTATTAGCCGTTCCTAAATCAATGCCGATATCGTGGGAAAAAAGTGAAAAAAATTTATTAAGCATATTATTTAGTTAAAATTTTCAGCAATTCTTCTTTATTTACCAATTTCGCCGTTTTTTTATCTCGCTCCTTAATCTCATATTTTTCCGCCTTAACGGTTTTTTCGCTCATTACTACTCTGTAAGGCAAACCGATTAAATCCGCGTCGGAAAATTTCTCGCCCGCGCTTTTATCGCGGCGGTCGTCATACAAAACTTCAAAACCGCGTTTCTTAAAATCTTCATAGATATTATCCGCTTCTTTTTCAGCGCCGGCAACATTGATTAAATGAACCGAATATGGCGAAACATTTTCCGGCCAGATAAGGCCTTTATCGTCATTGTGCGTTTCCGCGATCGCGCCTAAAATCCGTCCCAGCCCGAGACCGTAACAGCCCATCAAAACGGGACGCTCTTCTCCTTTTTCATTTTTATATTTAAAGCCGAAAGCGTCGGAAAATTTCGTTTTTAAATTAAAAATATTTCCCACTTCAATCGCTTTTTTCTCGACTAAATTTTTATTTCCGCATTCGGGGCAGCCGTCTTGTTTGTTTATAATTTCTTTATTTATTCCCACCCGGCAAGATTCGCAAAGATAAATCGTGTCTTCACCCGCCCCGGTCACGGTCTGAAATTCATGGGAATATTTTGAAAAACTCCCGCCGGAAGAAAAAGTCAGATAAGTCTTCCCAGCCAAGCCGCATTTTTCAAAAATATTATGGTAATGAATTTTCATTTTTTCATAATATTTTTCCAAATCTTTCTGTTCGGCGTGAAAAGAATAAAAATCTTTCATCATAAACTCCCGGCCGCGCAAAAGGCCGGACTTAGAACGTAATTCCATCCTGAATTTATCTTGAATCTGAAAAACGTAAAACGGCAAGTCTTTGTAAGAAAAAATATGTTTCTTGGCCAAAGGCACGATTACTTCTTCGTGAGTCGGGCCCAAAGCAAACTCGCGCCCGCTTTCATCTTTAACTTTGTAAAGATCGTCCATCGCGCTCCAGCGGCCGGTTTTCTCCCAATTTTCTTTGGGCTGAAGCGCGGGCATCAAAATTTCCTGGCCGCCGGCTTTTTCCATTTCTTCCCTGATAATCGCCTCAATTTTTTTAAGCGCGCGGAAACCCAGCGGCAAAAAAGTATAAACTCCGGCCATCAGTTTATCTATAAAACCGGCGCGGATAAGAAGCGCGGCGTTTTTCGTAACCTCGTCTTTCGGCGCGCTTTTACTGGTTTTAGCGAAAAGTTTTGATTGGCGCATATTGAAACTTATTTCATATTGCTCCGCTAAAAAAATGCGGCCAGAACACTATTAATCCAATAATAATCGCGCCGAAACAAGCCACCAACACCACGGCGGCCATTAAATCTTTTATAATCCGCACCTGTTCGTGATGGTTTGGTTCAAGAAAATCCAAAATTCGTTCAATCGCCGTATTCACCAGTTCCAGAGTCAAGACCGCGAAAATCGCCGTAAAAATAACCGCTTTTTCCGTCCGAGTAGCGTCAAAATAAAATACCGCGCCGGCCATCAATAAAGCGGCGGCAAGCATTATTTGAAAATTTCTCTCAAAAATAAGAGTTTCTTTCAAACCGTTAAAAGCGAATTTAAAACTGTCTTTTATTTTTTTCATTTAATTATTAATTTCTGGCTATCGCATAGCCAGGTAATCAAAGAATTCTTGCTAGATCATTATAAGTGATAATCAGCATTAAAATCAAAAGCAGGATCAAACCGACGGTGTGTGCCCAGGCGCTGATCTTAGCGTTAATCGGCTTTCTTCTTATCGCTTCCGCGGCCAAAAAAATCATCCGGCCGCCGTCCAATGCCGGAAAAGGAATAAAATTTATCACCGCCAGATTAACCGACAAGAAAGCCGTAAACTGCAAAAGATACAAAAATCCGAAACTGGCCGCGCTCCCCACCAAACCGACGATTCCGATTGGTCCGGCAATCTGCTCCAATCCTCCTTTGCCGCTGATTAAAACCGCGAAAAAATTAACAATGCCCGCCGCGGTAGCGCCGGTCAAAAAAATCGTAGTTTTCAAACCTTGCCAGATCGCTTGATGAAACGGATAGCTCTTCATTCCCATTTTAGCCATTACAATTCCCAACGCCCCCTCATTTTCTTTTGTTTCCAAGCGTGGCCGGGCCCGACTGATTAATTCCCGTCCGTCTCTTTTATAAAAAACGATTATTTCCCGGCCGCGATTCCGGCCGATAAAATCCTGAATTTCGCTGATTTCCGAAACTGCCAATTTTTCATCTTCGCTTTCAAATTTCAATAAAGTATCACCCGCCAGAAAGCCAGCTGTTTCCGCCGGAGATTTTTTCTGCACTTCCACTATAAGTATTTTTTCGTCTTTGGTTCTTTCGCCGTTGCCAAGCGCGGCCGGCGCCCCCCACCAATTACCGAAAGAAAAAATAAAAAAAGCCAAAATAAGATTGAAAAACACGCCTGCCGCGATGATCATCGCCCGCGCTCCCGCGCTTTTTGAAGCGAAACTGCGGGGTCCTGCCGGCAAATCGTCTTTAACTTCCTCTCCTTCTATTTTCACGAATCCTCCAAAAGGCAAAAGATTGATTGAATAAACCGTTTCTCCCTTTTGAACGCCAAAAAGCCGCGGAGGCAATCCAAGGCCGAATTCCTCCACCTTGACGCCGTTCCATTTAGCCAAAAGAAAATGCCCGAATTCATGGAATAAAATAAGAACGGCTAAAATTACGAAAAAAATTAAAATAGTAATCATTTATTTTAAGCGGTAATTTCTTTTTCCTTTTTGCCGGCTGTTTCTTCCAGTTTTTTAAAGGCTTCGTCAATTTTTTCCTGCATTTTGTCTTTTAGGCGGAATTTGTCGTCTTCGCTGATTTCGGCGGCGCGCTCTTTTTTCTGAATCTCGCTCCAAGCCTCGTCTCTGGCCCGGCGGACGGAAACTTTGGCTTGCTCCAGTTTTTCTTTAAGCAATTTTTTTAAAGTCTGGCGGCGCTCCTCGGTAAGTTCCGGAATAATAATGCGAACGATGTCTTTATCCGCCAAAGGCTGAAGATTTAAACCGGAAGAACGAACAGCCGATTCAATCGCCGGAACATTATTTTTATCCCAAGGCTTGATGATTAAAGTGCGCGCGTCTTCCGCGCTGATCGCGGCAATGTGTTTTAAAGGCGCTTTAAAACCGTAAGAATCAATTTCTAAATCTTCCACCAAAGCGGGGTTGGCGCGGCCAGTCCGCAAAGAAATAATTTCATGGCCAAACCAATCAATCGCTTTTTTAATTTCAATATCCAATTTTGAAAAATTATCCATCTGGATTATTTTTTAAGCCCGATATAAATATTATCGCTATTTTTCGGGTCAATCACAATGGCTGAAACCAGCCGTTTAACCGGCAAAACCGCGCCGCGCCAAGAAAAACCGCCGTCTTCCGAAATATAAATTTGGCCACCGGCCGCCGCGAAAATTTTAGCGGAATTATTCGGATCAACGGCAACGGCCGTCACCGGAAATGCTCCCGCCGGCAAAGGCAAAGACATTTCTTGCCAATCTTTTCCGCCATTATTAGATTTTAAAAGTCCGCGCTCAAACCCTAAATAAAGAATTCCCGTCTTTTTATCCAAAAACAAAGTTTTAATCTTGTCCGCGCCGGAAATTTTTTCAAGACCGCCGGACAAATTTTCCCAAGACTTTCCCGCGTTCCAAGTCCCGTAAATTTTTCCTTTGGAAGTTATAACCCAAAGCCGGCCGGCCAGATAAGGATTATCCACTAAGCCAACCAGCCCCTCGTTGAAACGAAATGCCGCCCGCCAGTTCTCGCCGCGATCGCGGCTCTCGTAAAAACCGCCGTCCGAAGAAACCGCCCACAAAATTCCGCTGTTAAAAGGATGAACCGCCACGCCGAAAATCGCGTATTGAGGCAAGGGGGTAAAATAAAGCTCTTGTGCGCTGTTGTTTTCAAGACGCAAAATCCGGCCCATTTTTCCGCTGAATACCGCCGCAAGAATTACTGAATTGTTATATTTTTCCACGTCAAAAACGCGCGCTCCTTTAAGGGCGGGGAAATTCATTTCCCGCCACCCTCCTTCTCCCGCTTCTTTTTTCCAAATGCCGTTTTCTTCCGTCCCGGCCAAAATATCGCCCGAATCAGGGCCAATCTTCATCGTTTCCACTTCTATTTTATAAGTTTCTTCCGAAAAATTCCAGTTTTCGCCGCCGTTTTTTGAAAATAAAATGCCTGCCTTCGCTCCGCCGGAAAAAGACTGGCTTCCCGTCATCAGCCCTATCACCAAAACTACGATAATAATTATTAAAACGGTTAAAATGACGATTAAAGCGTATTTCATTCGTATTTATGTTATTATCAAATATTCCAAAATAGACCTGGGATAAGCCGCGGGCCCGTCCATCAGCTCCCGCGCGAAAACCAGATTTTCCAAATTTTCCAAAGCTATTTTTCGCTGTTCGTCATTACCGTTGTTTTTTCCGCCAGAGGAGGATCCGCCTTTTGCGCCTGAAACGCATCCGCCTCTGGCGGAGGCGGACAAAATATTTTCAAAATAAATTTCGCGGGCGTCAAAAATTTTTTTTTGTTCTTTCTTGTTTTTCCCGTCCGTTATTTTTTTTAAGTATTTCATTTTTTCAACATACGGTTTATTTTCAAAATTCAACCAATAATCCGTTAAATCCGCTTCTGCTTCAAAAACCATCCGGATTTTAACCAATCGCGAACAAAGAGTAGCCGGCAGTTTTTCCTCCGAAGAAACGGAAAAGAAAAAATGTGTCCCATCTGAAAAATCTTCCATTGTTTTCAAAAGCGCGTTGGCGGCTTCCGCGGTTACGGTTTCCGCGCCGATAAAAAATATTTTTTTGCCGCCGCCGAATGATTTTAAATAAGTCTTTCTAATCACTTCCCTTGACTCGCTTATGCCGAAAGATTCGCCGTTAAATTCATAAAAATCAGGATGATTTTGATTAAAATTTTCAAGCAGCCGGCCGGCCGCTTCCGCCGCGATTTCTCTCCCCTGTTTTGGCAAGCCAATCAATAAATATCCGCGGGCTAATCGGCCGGACTTAATATGAGATTCTAATAATACGCCTGTTGTGAAATTCATTTTTGTTGACTTGCGGAATTTTGATACATAAATCTCACTTATGTATCAACTTATTTTTTGGCGATAACGCTTTTTTTATAAACATCCAAATGCTCCAGGGCAATGCCCGTGCCGCGGGCCACGCAAAACAAGGGGTCTTCGGCCAAATGCGCTTTAATGCCGGTGGCCCGATGGATTAACTCGTCCAAATTCCTCAAAAGCGAAGAGCCGCCGCTCATCGTAATTCCTTTATCAATAATATCCGAAGCGAGTTCCGGCGGCGTGTCCTGAAGAACAAACTTAATCGCCTTAATGATTTCTTGGAGTTCCGACTCAATCGCCTTTACGATTTCAAAAGTTTTGATTTCCGTGGAGCGGGGCAAACCGGTGAGAAAATCTCTCCCTTTGACCTGATATTCCATATTTTCGCCCAAAGCCAAAGCCGAGCCAATCGTGATTTTAATGTCTTCGGCGGTCCGGTCTCCAATCGCCAGATTAAATGTCCTCTTAACGTAATCAATGATCGCCTGATCAATTTTATTGCCCGCCACTTTTACGGAAGTGGAAACCACGATTCCGCCCAAAGAAATGACCGCCACATCCGTGGTTCCTCCCCCGATATCAATAATCATGTGGCCGGTCGGCTCATGAATGGGAATGTTAGCGCCGATCGCCGCCAAAATCGGCTCTTTGATAACGTAAGCGGCGCGCGCGCCCGCTTTCATGGCCGCTTCCATTACCGATCTTCTCTCGGTGGAAGTAACGCCGGCCGGCACGGAAACCATTACTTCCGGTTTAAAAATATTCCACTTTGGAAGGGATTTATTGATAAAATAACGGAGCATGGCTTCGGTTACCCGGTAATCGGCAATCGCTCCGTCTTTCATCGGACGATAAGCCACGATGTCGTCCGGCGTTTTACCGATCATCACGCGCGCTTCATTCCCAACGGCGATGATTTTGTTGTCCGGGACCGAAATCGCCACCACCGACGGCTCGTTTAAAATCACTCCTTTGCCGGGCACGAAAACCAAAGTATTGGCGGTTCCTAAATCTATCCCTAATTTTTTGGTGAAAATAGACATCTTAAAAATTCAAAATGTAAAAATTAAAAATCAAAATGATAAATTCATATTCTTTCTATTATTGCGCCGATGTTCCGCAGCCTTTCTTCTATTTTTTCATATCCCCGATCTATATTATAAACATTATGAATGATGGATTTTCCTTTGGCAATCAGGGCGGCTAAAATAAAAGTAAGTCCGGCCCGAAGATCCGGCGCTTCCATTTCCCTGCCTTTTAAACAAGTTTGCCCATGGAATATCGCCCGATTCGCGTCGCATAAAATAATATTCGCGCCCATTCTGACCAAATCCTGAACATAATTCAAACGGCCGTCATAAACGGTTTCAAACAACACACTCGTTCCTTTGGCTTGAGTCAATAAAACGGAAAACGGCGCTTGGAGATCGGTCGGGAGGCCGGGATATTCGTGGGTTTTTACGTTCACCGGCTTAAAAAATCTCGGCCGGCTTATTTCCAGCCAATCTTGACCTTTTTTTAAACTAATGCCCATCAATTCCAAATGTTCAATCAAACTTAAAATATGCGCGGGATTACAGCGGGTAACGCGCAATTTATCTCCCAAAAGCGCCCCTAAAATCAAAAAACTTCCGGCTTCAATTCGGTCGGCTGGCGTTTTGAAAACTCCGGCACCGAGTTTTTTTACGCCGTCTATGACGATAGTGTTGGTGCCGGCGCCTTTAACGCGCGCTCCGCAACCGTTCAAAAAATCCGCCAAATCCGCGATCTCCGGTTCTTGGGCGGCGTTGCGCAAAATAGTGCGCCCCCGCGCCAGCGTCGCGGCCATCATCAAAGTTTCCGTGCCCGTCACGCTGACTATCCGAAAAAAAATTTCAGCGCCTTTAAGCGCCTTAGCTTTGATTGTAAAATTGCTTCCCTTCCCGCGCGCGAAAACCTTCGCTCCCATTTTTTCAAAACCGCCGATAAACATGTCTATGGGGCGCTTGCCAATCACGCATCCTCCGGGGAAAGGAAAAGAAACGGTTCCAAAACGGGCCAAAAGGGGGCCGGTCAGCGCCACGGACGCCCTTAAAGATTTAGCGATCTCAAAATTAAGAGCCGTC
>JBBTTT010000069.1:0-1541 GCA_038064095.1 Patescibacteria group bacterium
TTGATTCCGCCGGAAGAAATTGAAGACGCAAAAAAAATGCTCATAGCCCTTAAAAAAGGCGTGAAGCCTCCGCCTTGCGGCGGAAGGGAAGCCTGCGACGCTTATTGCGGCGAGGAAAACCATTTTAATGAATGTTTGGATTTTGCCGAGGCCGCCGGATTTATCGCGCCGGAAGAAGTTGAAATGGCCCGCAAAACCGGCGGAAAAGGTCCGGGTAACTGCAAAGGGCGGGAAGAGTGCGAGGCATTTTGTCAGGATCCGGCCAACCAAGAAATTTGTTTTAATTTTGCCAAAGAGCACGGCTTGCTTTCCGAAGATGATTTGCGTCGGATGGAGGAAGGCAAACAACAGATTTTGCAAATGGTTGATAACGCGCCGGCAGAAGTAAGAACTTGTTTAGAGGGTATTATTGATGTTGAAGGTATCCGTTCCGGAAACGTAATGCCGAAAGAAGATATGGGCGATTCTATAAAGGCCTGCTTTGAACAATTTATGCCGAAGCCGGAAATGCCCGGCCGGAACGGGGACGAGGGGACGCAAGGTTTTCAGCCGCCTGCCGGATTTGAAAGCGGACAAATGCCTCCCGAAGGTTTCAAGCCGCCCGAAGGAATGCGGCCGGAAGAAATGATGCGGGAAGGAATGCAGCCGGAAGGTTTTCAGCCGCCGTCAGGAGAAATTCCGCAAGAGTTAAAACAGCAATATCAAGAACAATTTCAAAAAGAATATCAACAGCAATACGAACAGCAATATCAGCAAGAGTATCAGCGGCAATTTGAAGAACAAAATCAGCAACAACAGCAACAATTTACGCCCCCTCCTTCAAGTTCGCTGCCGTTTTCTCATCTTTTAGGCGCGTTATTCGGACCCTGGCTCCAATTTTTAAAATAGAATTTAAGAAATCTTGATTACCGCGGGAATCATTCTTTTGGTTTGATTTTTTTCATTGATTAGGATATAATTTTTATTATTGTTGAAAGCCCGAAAGGGTATTTTTTTATGGAGATACGAAACATCGCAATCATTGCTCACGTGGATCATGGAAAAACCACTTTAACCGACGCCTTAATGCGGCAAACCGGCGTTTTGAAAGAAGGCGCGTCAATGGATTCAAACGCGCTTGAGCTGGAGCGCGGCATTACTATTTATTCAAAAAACGCCGCCATTTTTTATAAAAACACGAAAATAAATATCGTGGATACGCCCGGCCACGCCGATTTTGGTTCGGAAGTGGAGCGCGTGCTTCGTTCCATTGATTCGGTGCTTTTGGTGGTTGACGCCCAGGAAGGCCCAATGCCGCAAACCCGTTTTGTTCTGAAAAAATCGCTGGAGTTGGGGCTTAAGCCGATCGTGGTTATCAATAAAATTGATAAGCCGGCGGCAAATCCGGCCAAATGCGAAGAACAGGTGCTTGAGCTTTTTTTGGAATTGGGCGCCAATGACGAACAAGCGAATTTTCCGGTGGTGTATTCCGTCGGGCGTTTGGGCGTCGCGAAGCGCGAACTTTCCGACGAGTCAAGCGACCTGACGCCGCTTTTGGACGC
>JBBTTT010000070.1:0-1383 GCA_038064095.1 Patescibacteria group bacterium
GATAGATACGAAAGGCCGGGGCATTCTTTCTTCGCGCGTCATCGGTTTTCGGCCGTACGCGGGAGAAATCCGCAAACGCGCTGCCGGATCAATGATTTCTATGGCAAACGGCAAGGCCTCCGGGTATTCGCTTTGGGGATTACAGGAGCGCGGCTTACTTTATATCGGCCCGGGAACGGAAGTTTACGAAGGAATGGTGATCGGTAATACTTCAAAAGGAGAAGAGATGGCGGTCAACCCCACGAAAGGAAAACAATTGACCAATGTGCGTGCCGCCGGTTCGGACGAAGCGATTGATCTCGCGCCGCCTTTTGAACTGACGATTGAACGAGGGCTTGAAATAATGGCGGATGATGAATATCTGGAAATTACGCCTAAAAGCGTGCGTTTGCGCAAACAGCATCTTACAAAAGGGGATCGGTCGCGGGCTCGCCGCGAAGGAGAGTAAAAGTTTTTCCGCGAGTCAACGAAAATAGAATTTTACAAACCGTAAGAACAAAATCTCCGGTTTCGTGTTAAAATAAAATTAAATAATTATGGATTTTTATCTTTTTAATGTCATTCATGGCTTAAGCGGAAAATGGCTATTTTTGGATTGGTCTGCTGTTTTTTTTGCCGACTATTTCGGATATTTTATTTTTTCGGTGTTTTTAATTTTGATTTTTAGAGAAAAAACCCGGCGGGAGAAAATTTATTTTTTTTCTTTTATTCTTTTTTCTTTGATTTTGGCAAGAGGAATAATCGCCGAAACAATAAAAAATTTTATTGTCCGGCCGCGCCCTTTTTCCGTTTTGAATTTTCAGCCGCTCATTGACGCCAACGGAATTAATGCTTCAATGCCGTCCGGCCACGCGGCTTTTTATTTCGCTTTGGCAACGGCTGTTTTTCTTTTTAACGGCAAGATAGGGCGCTGGTTTTTTGGCGCCGCTTTCTTGATCGGTCTTGCCAGAATTTTTACTGGCGTCCATTGGCCGACGGATATTCTGGCCGGCGCCGCCGTCGGAATTGGCAGCGCCCTTTTTGTTAAATATATTTTTGCCGTATTAAAGATTTTTTTAAAAAAAATATCATAATGATTTTATCTTCCCATATTATTGTGGCAAGCGCGGCCGCGGCTTCAGCGGTTCAGGCGTTTAATTCAAAAAGCCCCTTTTTGATTTTCAGCGTTGCTTTAGCCAGCCATTATCTTTTAGATATTATTCCTCATTGGGAATATGAGCTTTTTTCGATTGACGGTTTTAAAGATAAAGAAAATGATTTTTCCAAAATCAGAATGGCTTTTGACATAAAAAATTTGTTGAATGATTTTTTAAAATTGTCGTTTGATTTTTTCGCCGGTCTGGCGGCGGCTTGGTTTTTAACGAAGATTTTTTGGCCGGAATT
>JBBTTT010000070.1:1483-3832 GCA_038064095.1 Patescibacteria group bacterium
AAAAAACATCTAAGATAAAAAATATTAAAATGTGGCAAAAATTTACAAATTACATTAAATTGTCGCGGTTGGAACTGAAACACGTTAACTGGCCGACAAAAAAAAATACGGTCAAATTTACTCTTTTGGTAATCGTAATTTCGCTTTTAGTGGCCTTTTTTTTGGGGTTTTTGGATTTTCTTTTCGTATATTTGCTGAATAAATTCGTGTTATAATTATGACTAAGCAAACATCGGAATTCGGCAGAAATTGGTACGCTCTTCATACTTATTCCGGCTACGAAGACGCGGTGGTGCGAAATCTTAAACAGCGCGTTGAATCTTTGGGATATGAAGACAAAATTTTTAACGTCATTGCGCCGACTGAAAAAAGAATTAAAATTAAAGGAGGAAAGCGCTGCACGGTTGAAGAAAAAATTTATCGCGGCTATGTTTTAGTGGAAATGATCGTTACCGACGATTCTTGGTATATGGTCAGAAACACTCCGCGCGTTACCGGTTTCGTGGGGTCGGGCATTACGCCGACGCCGCTTTCAAAAGAAGAAGTTGACTTTTTGTTTAAACAGATGAAGACCGGAGAGCCCAAGTATAAATTTGACGTCAGCGCGGGTGATCTTGTCAGGATTACCGACGGGCCGTTTAAAGAATATGAAGGCAAGATCAGCGAGGTGGACGAGGAAAGAGGAAAGGTAAAGGTTTTTGTTTCCATTTTCGGCCGGGAAACGCCGGTGGAATTGGATTTCCTTCAGGTTAAAAAGATTTAATTTATGTTAAAACCCGTTAAAATCATCATTAAACTGCAAATTCCCGCCGGAAAAGCTAATCCCGCGCCTCCAATCGGGCCGGCTTTAGGCCAGCACGGTTTGAATATCAGCGAATTTTGCGGTAAATTCAACGACGCGACCAAAAACAAAGGAAACGACATTATTCCGGTGGAAATCATTGTTTACGAAGATCGTTCCTACGATTTTAAATTGAAAACTCCGCCGGCGTCCGATCTTTTAAAAAAAGCCGCGGGAGTGGAAAAAGGAGCAAAAAATCCTTTGACCGGCAAAGTGGGGAGCGTCAGCAAAGATCAAATCAAGCAAATCGCCGAGCGCAAAATGGAAGATTTAAATGCCAACAGCGTGGAAGGCGCGATAAAAATTATTGAAGGCACGGCCCGTTCAATGGGGATTGAGGTGAAATAAATTTTATGGAACTTAAAATTTGTCCCGACGGGAGCGTGGGAATTATCTTTAAGAAAGATAAGAAATATCTGATGTTTCGCCGGCTTAAAAAGCCCGAAGGTTGGGCCGGGGTCGCGGGGCACTTGGACGGCGACGCTCCGCTTGACGCGGCGATAAAGGAATCCAAAGAGGAGATTGGAATTGACATTCAGTTTAAGAAACTTGATTTTTTGTTTCAGAAAAAAATTTTTCCCAATTCCTGCTGGCGGGGAGATTATAACAGTCATGAATGGATTGTTTACGAATATGAACTGGCCGTTGCCGAAAAGCCGAAAATCGGCGAGCCGGAAAAGCACGCTGATCTCGGATTTTTCACGGTTGAGGAGATTAAGGAAAAGTTCGCGAAAGAGCCGCATGATCCCGCCTGGCCGAAGATTTTTTCAAAAGCCGGCGTTATTTGACCGCTTTTATTTTTTTTCATATTATAAAATCAATGAAGTCAATCGTCTTTTGTTCATCGCAGAGATTTAAACGCGAACTGGCGGAGTTTGTGATGGAATTAAAGCGATTGGCGGGCGAACGCGATCTTCATATCACCGTGCTTGAGCCGAATTTTGAAAACAGCGAATCGCATTTGTCGCATTTGCCCGAAAAAGAACGGATACGGGATTATGGCTACCGGATTACCGTTGCCGGAAAAGTTTACGATCATCTTTTTAGAAAAGTGAAAGTGGCGGATGTTTGTTTTATTTTTAACAAAAACGGCTACATCGGGGCTAATACCAACGGAGAGCTTTTCGCGGCGGCGCTGGCGGGCAAACTTATTTATTCTTTGGAAAACGAGATAAAAATGGGAGAGTACCCGGACGGGCTTTATGAAGAACCTTCGCCTAGAAAATTGGTGCATGAGGTGGTAAATACACCAAAAGATTTATTAAGCAGGCTTATATAGGTTCTCCAAATTTCTTATGGCAAAAACGAGATTTTTAGCGATAATTTTATTTTTAATCGGCGCGCTGGCCGGTTATTTTGATGCCGCGTCTTTTTTGGCGCCGGAAAGTTTTTTGGCGCGTTTTTCTTTTCGGCTCGGAATGGACCTTCCGGGCGGCTCCCAGTTGATTTATCAGGCCGATATTTCTTCTCTGGTGGATTCCGAAGTAAAAGAATCTATGGAAGGACTC
>JBBTTT010000071.1:0-6573 GCA_038064095.1 Patescibacteria group bacterium
TTCTCATCCCGAATTACGCGGCAATAATTATTATTTATCTGCTTCTTCGTAATAAAAAGTCTTGATTTGTCTTTGGCGGGCCCGACCGGATTTGAACCGGCGATCTTTCCCGTGACAGGGGAACGTGTTATCCAGGCTACACCACGGGCCCATAATGCGCTCTTTTTTTGCGTTTCAATTTTTATTCTATTTTATTCTAACCCTGCGCGATTAAAATAACAAGAAAAAAATAATTAACTTTTTTTATTTGATAAAATAAACGAAAAAAGTTATTCTTGAAATAAGCGGAATTCGGCGATAACGCAAGCATCTTGAAATAAAAATCAAAAAGGAGGTTGGATGAAGCGAAATTTAGCGGTTGTCTTTATGATGGCGGCGGTATTTTATACTTCAAATTATTTTTTTCAATCTAAAATTCAGGCTAGCGCGACGGTTGAGACCCGGAATTTCAATGAAATTATCCGCGAAGCAAGCCAAGCCACGGTTGTCATTGAGTTAAAAAGAACAATCAATGACGCTGTTTCTTATGTCTCTATGGGCGGCGGGGTATTCGTTCGCGAGGATGGATATATTCTTACTAATTATCATATCGTGGATGGAAATGAAGACAATTTAGCCATTCATTGTCTGCCTCAATCAGAAGATTACCAAAGCCGTTATATCGGTGATTTAAATATTATGCGTCAGTACCGGCGTTATGACGTCAAAATTATCAGTTATGATCCCATAAGGGATTTGGCTTTGCTTAAAATAGACGGATCAGGATTTCCAACGATCAACTTCGGAGATGACCCAAAAGTAGGCGACAGAGTTTTTGCCATCGGCAGTCCTTTGGGGTTGCGTTGGACCGTAACTCACGGGATAATTTCCAGAGAATTTTCTATTCTTGATTTTTCCGAAAAATCCGGCGGCAAGCACGATTATTATATTCAAACCGACGCGGCCATCAATTCCGGCAATTCCGGCGGTCCGTTGCTGAATGAAAAAGGAGAGTTAATCGGTTTAAACGCCGCTTTAATCGCTCCGATTGGTTTAAAAATAAACGCCGGATTGAATTTGGCGGTGCCGATCGGCGACATTCGCGTGCTTCTGCCCCGTCTTTTTGAGGAAAAAACAACGCCGGAACGGAGTTATCTCGGCATTAAATTTATATCTCCCTATCAGGAAGCGCCGAAAGAATTTAAGGATTATGCCGCTGAACACAATATTATAATTCCTCAAGAAAGAGACGGCATTCTTATTACTGATGTTAAAAAAATAAGTCCGGCCGACCAGGCTGGCTTGCGGATTGGAGATATAATCAAATTTATTGACGGAAAAAAAATAATAAGTTTCGTTGATTTGAATCAAGCCGCTGTTTTACAAAAGCCCGGCAAGATAATTCGGGCTGAAATTCAGCGCCGAGAACGGACAATAAATCTTAATATCGCGCTGGAAAAAAAATCAGATACGGATACGGATTAAATTAAATAAAATCGCCCCGATAAAAAAGGGGCGATTTTTTATTTTTATTTTATTACATTATAATATAATTTATGACAGCATTGAGTAAAAACCCGCGCGCGCTGCCGATAACTTTAAGCCGGACCCTGGGCGTTTGGGAGGTAACGCTTCTTGGAGTGGGAGCTCTTTTGGGCGGAGGAATTTTTACTCTTTTGGGGCACGCCGCCGGATTCGCCGGCGGAGGACTTATTTTTGCCATGCTTCTTGGGGCCGCCATATCTTTTCTTAATCTGAATTCTTACGTCGCGCTTGCCACCACTTTTCCCGATGTGGGAGGAGGATACAATTGGGTTCGCGACGGTTTGGGAGAGATGCAGGGTTTTTTAGCGGGGTGGGTTTCCTGGATGGCTCATTCGGTCGCCTGCTCGCTTTACGCGGTGAGTTTTGGCGTATTTGCCGCGGAATTTTTTTTCTCCGTGCTCGGGATGCCTTTTTTGGGAATTTCCAAAAATCTATGGCAGACAATTTTTACGGTCGGAATTATCATTATTTTCGGGCTTATCAACTACCGGGGAGTTTCGCTTACGGGAAAAGTAGGCGGGTATATTTCTTTAACGCTTTTGGCGATTTTAACGGCATATCTTGTCTTTGGTTTCAAAAAGATTATTGGAACGCCCGAAATTTTAAATTTTAATTTTGCGCCGCTCTTGCCTTTGGGACTGGCGGGAGTTTTGCAGGCGGCTTCTCTTTTTTACATTGCTTTTGAAGGATCGGAAATTCAGGTGCAAACCGGGGAGGAGGCCAAAAATCCGTCCCGTACTTTAAAAATTTCTCTTTTCGCTTCCTGGGCGATAATTTCCGCGCTTTATCTTTTAATCGCCTTTGTTATTATCGGGGCTACGGATTCTTCGGGAATTTCTTCGTGGAAAATATTAAGCGTTCATTCGGATCGCGCCATAATTGAGTCGGCGCGGCAGTTCTTGCCTTGGGGAGCCGTTCTTATGGTCTTGGGAGGCTTGCTTGCTAATATTGCCGCGTTAAACGCGACCATTTATTCGTCTTCGCGGGTATTATTTTCTATGGCGCGCGATAAATTTGTCCCGCCAAAATTAGGCGAGATGCACGAGGTTAACCGCACGCCTTATCGTTCAACCGTTTTGTCCATTATAGCCGTTATTTTTGTGGCTTTGTTTTTTCCGTTGAAAGACATTGCTTCCGCCGCCGACATTCTTTTCATCGCGCTTTTTTTGCAGCTTAATCTTGCCTATATAGAGCTTCGTCGCAAAAGGCCGGAAGCCAAATGGTATTATATCGTGCCTTTTGGCCCGATAATTCCTTTGTCGGCGGTAGCGCTTTACGTTATTTTAGGAATCTCATTATTCCGCGTAAGTCCGATTGCGATTTACTTTACCGTTATTTGGCTGCTTTTGGGAATGGTTAATTATTTTGGTTATGCCAAAAAGCAGGAACGGGATGATTTGGAGCGCGAAATTATGTATGAACACGCAACGCGGTTTCGGGAAAAGCTCGGGTATCGCATTGTCATGCCGGTGGCCTCCGAAGATCATTGGCAGAATTTTTTGCAGATTGCTTTTGCCGTGGCGCGGGAAGAAAGAGGGGAATTATTGGCCTTGCGCATTCATGAGGTTCCTCAAACTTTGCCGCTGGCAGCGGGATTTAACACCGAGCATGAGCGCAGGGTTTTGGAGAAAATAGAGAAGGCCGCTACGAATAAACGTTTTAATATTGATACGAGGCTTGTTGCCGCGCGTTCCATTTCGGAATCTATTCTGGAAACGGTGGAGGCTGAAGACGGCGATTTGTTGATTATGGGGTGGGACGGCTATGTCAATACCAAGGGTTTTATTTTCGGGAGAAAAGTTGACGTGGTTTTGCGCCGCGCCAAGTGTGATCTTATTGTGGTTAAATTCGTAAATCTTGCCGGTATAAAAAAGGTATTTATTCCGATAGCTGTGAACGAAAATCCTAATTTGCGCTTTGCCGGAAAAATAGCAACGGCGCTTGTTTCCTGGTTTGGCGGAGAAGTTACCGTGGCAATGGTGGTTCCAGAGAAAGTAATTAACATCCGGTATGCCCGCCATTATTCTGTTTTGGAAAATTATGTCCGTGAACTTAAGTTGAAAACAGGCGCTGAGCCAAAAATAAAATTAATCCGTTCCGATAATGTAGTTTCCTCCATTCTTAAAGAGGCGCAGCATCACGATGTTGTTTTATTGCCCGCGGCTCGCGGCCGCATTAGCAAGGCCATCGGGGTGGGGTCTATTCCTGAAAAAGTAGCCAAGCATTGCCAGAAAACAGTAATTATAGCCAAAGGACATCGCGGCATCGTCCAGCCATTTTTTGATTATCTTAGATCAAGATTTTGAGTGGCGCGTTTTCCTCAACTTTTTGTTTCATTTTCCATTCGTTGAAATGGAAACGAAATAATGTATAATGATTTAAGCGGGGTAGACCAGCAGTAGGTCGCAAGGCTCATAACCTTGAAGCACAGGTGCAATTCCTGTCCCCGCAACAATCAACCAATTTTTCGCTTATTTTAAAGATGTCGCCGGCCCCCATTGTAATGATGACGTCTTTTTTTCGCGCGGCGCGGCGCAAAAATTTTTCTATGGCGGAAAAATTTTTGATAAACCGCGCTTTTTTGCCTCTGTTTTTTATCTTATCGGCCAACTGCCGGCTGTTCACGTTTTTATCCGGTTTTTCGCGCGCCGCGTAAATATCCGAAATTATTATTTCATCGGCATCGGCGAAACTTCCGGCGAATTTGTCCATCAGCGTTTTTGTCCGCGAATAAAGATGCGGCTGGAACACGCAAAAAATTTTTTTATTTTTAAATTTTTCGCGCGCCGCCTTTAAGGTCGCTTTTATTTCCGTCGGATGATGGGCGTAGTCGTCGTAAACCAAGGCCCCCGCGGCTGTGCGGCCTTTATATTCAAACCGGCGCCAAGTTCCGGAAAAATCGGCGATAAAACGGAAAATTTTTTTGTTTGGCATTCCGCAAGCGCCGGCTGCCGCCATCGCCGCTTTAGCGTTCAAAATATTATGTTCTCCCTGAATTTTAAGTTTAAAATTTTCGGGAAAAGACAAAGCGGTGTAATCTATAATTTTTAAACCGCGCCGGCGCGCGGCGGAAACAACGGGACGGAGATTGACGGTTGACGCGTCGCACACCAGAATCCCGCCTTTTTTGATTTTACCGGCAAATTCCACAAAAGCCTTCTGAATATCTTTTAATCCGGAATAATAATCAAGATGGTCGGCGTCTATGTTCGTAATCACCGCGATTTGCGGAGCGAAATTCAAAAAAGCCCGGCGATATTCACAGGCCTCGCATACGAAATATCGGCCGGTTCCGGGAATAAAATTACTGCCTGAATATTCGCCGAATTCTTTGCCAAGCAGGCTGCCGACGATCACCTCGGGATTTTTACCCGCCCTGATCAGAATCCGCGCGATCATCGCGGTCGTAGTTGTTTTTCCGTGGGTGCCGGCTACGGCGATTGTTCGTTTGCCGGCTGAAACCGCGCCTAAGACTTGCGGATAAGACAAAACAGGAATTTTGAGTTCGCGCGCTTTGATAATTTCAGGATTATCAGGTGGCGCGGCGGTGGTGTAAACTACAATTTCGGCATCCGGCGGCAAATTGCGTTCGCCGTGTCCTTTAAAAATCTTAGCGCCTAATTTTGCCAATTTTTCCGCCAGCGGAGAGAGCAAAATGTCGGATCCGCTTACCG
This sequence comes from Patescibacteria group bacterium, assembly GCA_038064095.1. Classification (GTDB taxonomy): domain Bacteria; phylum Patescibacteriota; class Minisyncoccia; order JACROR01; family JACROR01; genus JACPLO01. The sequence goes on from JBBTTT010000071.1 coordinate 5,199, forward strand.
TCTTGCCGTCTTTCAAGGCCATTCTGGCGAGAGCCGACATTCCTATTCCGCCGATGCCGACAAAATGAATTTTTTTCGCTTTTTTAAAAAAATTCCGCATAAAAAATAAAGTGATTATAATTTTTTGATGAATTTTTTAAATTGATCGCCGCGGTCAAATTCATTCTTAAACAGATTAAAGCTGGCCGTTCCGGGTGAAAGCAAGACGATGTCTCCTTTTTTGGATAATTGGCGCGCCGCGGCTATCGCTTTTTTCATATTTTCCGCCGTTTGAAAGCGCGTTTTAATCCGTTCTTTTAAAATTTTGTCCGTGGCCGCGCCTGGAAATAAGATTAGCTCTTTCACTTTTTTATTTATTGTTTTAACTATGTTTTTATAATCCAAATTTTTGTCTACTCCGCCGGCGATTAAAATAATTTTTTTGCCGTTATTGCCAAGCGATTTTAAAGCGTAAGAAACAGCGTCCGGAATGGTTGCCGCCGAATCATTATAATATTTTACTCCATTTTTTTCACGGATAAACTCCAAACGATGAGGCAAACCGCCAAAAGATTTTATCGTTTTTAAGGCAATCCTTTTTGGTATTTTCAGAATATTGGCTATTGCCAAAGCCGCCCCGTATTTTTTCCGGCCGGAAAACCAAACGACGCGCGATCTCGCCTTTTTTGCCATTTTTCTTAAATTAGCGTCGTCTTTATTCAAAATTACCGCGTCTTGAGGCGTTTGAAATTTAAAAATATTTTCTTTATCTCCGTAATACTCTTTTAAATTTTCATATTTATCCAGATGGTCGGGCATCAAATTGGTTATAACGGAAATTTTCGGACTTTTCTTTATACCAGCAAATTCTTGCAAGAGCCAGCTTGAAAGTTCGGCGACGACAATAGTTTCTTTTTTTATTTTCTTTAGGATTGCCAAGGGCGATTTCCCGATGTTGCCGCAAAGCGCGGCGTCTTGGCCGGCTGCTTTTAATATTTCGTAAATTAAAGAGGCCATGGAACTTTTTCCTTTTGAACCGGTAATGCCGATGAGTAAATTATCCGGCCGTTGAGTTAAAAAGAGCGTCCAATCGTTTATGACCGCCGCGTCGTTAGCGCGCGCGATTTTCAAAAAAGGTGAATTTTTCGGCACGCTCGGATTTCTGAAAACAGCATTCGCTTTCTTAAAATCATTTTTGCGATGCCGGCCGAAAACATATTTTACATTTGAATATTTTTTTAATTTTTCAATTTGTTTCGCGAATTCTGACTTCGCGCGCAAATCGGTAACCAAGACGCGCGCGTTTTTACGCGCGAAAAAAAGTGCGGCCGAAATGCCGCTTCCGTTCCTGTATTTTCCCAATCCCATTATTACCACTTTTTTGTTTTTAAAATTA
>JBBTTT010000072.1:0-3919 GCA_038064095.1 Patescibacteria group bacterium
GAATTTTCCGATCGCGACACCCTTAAAAATGCCTTGAACAACAGAAAATAAATATAAAAGTTTTTCTAAAAATTAGTAGATTTCTTTAATTTTTATTTCGCTATACGGCTGGCGGTGCCCTTTTTTTTTGCGATAGCGGGTTTTGGAATGATAACGAAAAATAAGGACTTTATCGCGCTTTCCTTCTTTTTTTAATTCAGCCGTCACCGTTGCTTCTTTAAGATAAGGATCGCCCACTTTCGCGCTTTGGCCGTCGCTTATCAAAAGAATTTTATCAAATTTTATTCCCGCGCCTTTTGCCGGTTTGGGAAGTTTTTCTATTTTTAATTCCATTCCCGGCTCTACCAGATATTGCTTGCCGCCGGTTTCTATCACGGCGAAAGAATTCGGCGCACTTGCTGTTTTTTTGGTGTTTTTTGAGGCAATCATAGAAGTTTAAATTTTAATCAATTTCCAGCGGTTTGTCCACTATTTGCGGTTCAATGCCGATTTTCTCGCCGGTTATCTTTAAAACATCCTTATCTATTTTTGCCAATTCTTTGTAGGAAGAATTATAAGTATTGACCGTAGTGCTTAAATGGCCGCCCAGCCGCGCCACAAATTGCTGGTAATTTCCCAAATGCCGGCCCAGTTCTTCCACTCTTTTTCTGATTTCTTTGGCTGATTCTTCAATTTTCAGCGCTCTTAATCCCTGCAAAACGGTCTGAAGATAAGCCATAAAAGAAGTCGGAGAAACAATGATTACGTGTTTATCCTTAAAAGCGTATTCTATCAAATCACGGGTTGAAGTTTTAACGGCTCCGACCTGGTTTATCAGAAGATCGTAATAGATGGCCTCGGATGGAATAAACATAAAAGCAAAATCCATCGTTTCTTCTTTCGGCCGGATATATTTCGCGGTTTCGTCAATTCTGTTTTTCAGGTCTTGCTTAAAAACTTTTTCCAAACGCTCCCGCTCCTCTTTATTGCCGGTTTCCAATATGCGGTTGTAATTTTCCAGAGAAAATTTTGAATCAACCGGCAAAATCTTTTTTTTATCCAGAAAAATTACCGCGTCAACCGTTTCCCCGTCTTCAAATTTATACTGCATCTGGTATCCGCCCGGCGGCATAACGTTTTTGAGAACCGTTTCCAGATAATATTCTCCCAAAACGCCGCGCTGTTTAGGATTTTTAAGAATATCCTGAAGCGATTGCAGTTGGTCGGCAAATCCCACCACTTGCCTATTGGTTTCGTCCAGTTTGGCAAGCCGGTCGGTAACGTCGCGGATAATGCGGGTTGACACGCCGAATTGCGACTGGATCGCTTTGGTGGATTCTCCCAGCTTGACGTCCAAAGTTCGAGTGATTTCATTCAGCTGGTTTTGAAGCAAAAGAAGCGCGTTATCGCCCGTCCGCCGATTTTTAAAATAAAAATAAAAAAAAGCGATTCCGATTGCCGCCAAAATCATCGCGCCGATAATTGTTGCGGCGGTTGTAATCATAATTCGGCTTTTTCTTCAATTTTCTTTTCTATTTTTTCTTTTTCTTTTGTTTCTTCTTTTTTTTCTTCTTCCTTCCCTTTTTTCACGGAAGGAGAAACATTGATTTTGCGGCCTTTGATAATTTTAGCGTCAATCAACATGTTATGCACCGTGTCTGACAACCGAACGCCTTGAGAGAGCCAGTATTTTATTCTATCTTCTTTCAGTTGAATTTTGCCCCCGCGCGCGTCATAAGAGCCGACCGTTTCCAAAAAACGGCCGCTTTTCGGAGCGTTTTTAGATTCGGTAAGCACAACCTTGAAATAAGGCTGATTTTTTTTGCCAGCGCGTTGCAATCTGATTTTCAGCATAATAATCAGTTTAATAAAAAAAAATCAAAAAGTCAAAATTAAAATATAAATTATTTTTTATCAAAAAATTTAAAGAGGCTTTTTCTGATTTTAGACATTTTTTGTTTAAGCGCCGTTAAAAATTCTTTAGCGTACCAATCCTCCAAATTCCATAAATCAGCAAACAACTGGACATTCGGCGTTATCGGCCCGAAATTTTTTAAGTAAGAATCACTTTTTAAAACAATTAAGTTTGAATATCCTTTATTTTTGGGAAAGCGTTTTTTTATTTCTTCCAGATTTGTTTCATCCGCGTAAACATATACTTTATCATAATCAGCCGGCGCTTCTTCGTATTTTTTAACATAAGCGCCGTAACAGGCAAAAATAATTTCCTCAGGCATCATTCCTTCTATTTCTTGGGTATTGGCCGGAAAATTTGTTTGATAAACAATATCTTTCTGAACATTTCTTTGGGTCGCCCAAAGAAAAAGAAATTTTTCCATGTCGCGGATTATAAAATTTCTCCCTGAAACTTTGACGGCTCCGGACTGGCGAGGAATTTTAAGAGCATTAAAAACCGTGCTTAAGGAAAAGCCGAATTTTTGAGCCAGTTCTTTTAAAGTAAAATTATAGCCTCATTTCTATGATATTAGAAATAAAATAGATGAACTTTCTTCACTGCCATCATATTGATATGAGTTACCAGTTTTAAAAATCCCATCCAACTATTCTTATATAGGCCGTTCCATCAGTTTTGTAATATAAAGTTTGTGTATCTTTTAGTAATAATTGAAATGGAACTTCTGCATTGGTTGAACTTAATAAAACTGCAGAATTATCAGTTCCATTTGCTGAAATATATAATCTTCCATCTTTATAAAGTTAATCAATTTTTAGAAAGTTTATAAAGTTTAATTTTGCCAAGCCTCAAAATAAAGTTTATCCAAAAGAAAGCCTCTTGTATTCCAAAGGACTTTCCTTTGGGAAACTGAAAAATCATCGCGCGGAAGATTTCATTGCCAATAGATAAATTTATAAACTCATAAATTACCTCCTTTTTAATCTGAAACTCGTTTTGCTTTAAAACTACCTATACCTACACTATTTGCAACTACTGAACCCGCTGCCAAATATACATAGCTCTGAAACCAATCACTGCCGTTGGCATTATATTCTACTATAATAAATTGCATTTCCGAACCACCAGTAACATCATCATCCCATCGCATTTGTTTATATTCACTACCATTTTTAAATATTTTTAAATAGTTTGTTGTGTTTGCGGCACTATACATACGATGAACAGAGGTTATTTCATATCTGCCCGGAATAGTTGGTAAAAATTTGTAATTACCACTACTATTATCATAATTATTATTATTATCGTCTTTTTCATCTGCTATAATCATAAGCGTATCTGTATTATCAGTAGGGTCTTGGTCCGCTATACTTGTAGCCTCAAAACTGGGCTGCACCCCTTTTAAACTTGCAATCCATTTTCCCGTCTCCTCGGAGTGAAGCTCCCAAATGCTACCTACTACTGAAGAAGTCAGAGAAGGTAGTCCAGTAGTTGCGCCAACGGTTATAGTGTCTGTTCCCACTCTATTAATCGTGTTCTGATAACCATACGGATTAGCCCCGTTATATTCCGACACTTTGATCATCACTTTATAACCAACCGTGGCAGTGGGAAGCGTGAAGATCCGGTTGGCCGCGGTGCCTTTGTTGGTGATGAGCGTATTCCCGTTGGCGTCCGCCGCGGTCAAAGTATAATCCGCAGTTTTGTTCAAAACAATGAATCCCATTGCCGCTGCCTGAATGCTCCCGTCCGGAAACTTAAATCCTCCTGAACCTGAATAAATCGTTCCAGCCACGGACAAAGACTGGCTCGGACTCGTCGTCCCAATCCCCACCTTGCCGTCATTGGTGATGACAAAGATGCCTTGATTGGTGGAACTGGCGACCTGAAAGAAGTTTTGAGTCGCGCTCTCGCTGTTCACGGTCAGCTTGTAGGCCGGAGTGCTGGTTCCCAAACCAATGAAACCGGTGTCTTTGACAATGAATTTGGGCGTGGAAGAACCGATGACAAAGGAGTCAATCCCGG
>JBBTTT010000073.1:0-5571 GCA_038064095.1 Patescibacteria group bacterium
ACTTATGACAGCCGTTAAAATAACAATTCCGGCCAGAAAAATATCGTTTTTATACGGCTTTAATTTTAACTTGATTGTCTTAAAAGTTTCTGATAGCATAATTTATTATGGCTCATAAAAAAGCGGGCGGTTCAGCCAAAAATTTAAGAGATTCGCAGCCTAAATATCTGGGCATAAAGCTCTCTGACGGCCAAAAAGCGCGAAAGGGTTCTATTATTTTGCGTCAGCGAGGCACGCGGATTTTAGCCGGCCGAAACGCGCGTCTCGGCCGCGACCATACTCTTTACGCGTTAACGGACGGCACGATAAGGTTTCGCGAAATTTCAAAAACCAAATTTGACGGCTCTAAAAAAAGAACTAAAATAGTTGACGTTATTGCCGGACAATTAAATTAAATTCCGCTTTTAATCCTTCTTTTTCAACGGCGATTTTATATTCCCCCGTTTGTTTGATCGGCGCGTCAAATTTAAGGTCTTTTTCTTCAATTTCCCCGAAATTTCTGGCGGCTAATTCTTTTTTAATTCTATTTTTATTGATGCCGGCGAAAAGCCGCCCTCCTTTATCGGTTTTTTCTTTTATGATTATTTCTTGACCCTTTAGCTTTTCCAGGGCTGTTTTGAAAGATTGGTTTTCTTTTTCTTGCCTGATTTCCGTTTTGGTTTTTTTGATTTGAGCGTTTTTTATGGTTTCCGGCGCGGCAAATTCCGCCAAATTTTTCGGCAAAAGAAAATTTCGCGCGTAACCGTCATTAACTTCCTTAATGTCGCCCTTTTGACCGATTTTAAGGATGTCTTGAAGTAAAATAATTTTCATAATTTAGATGTTAGAGAGATTGCTGTTTATTATTTCAACCGCTTTTTCCATTTGCGGATCGCGCTTCGCCGTTTCATCTTCGGCTGTTATTGTTGCGGCCACGTCCGGCTCCAATCCTTTTTCAGAAATTGAACGGCCGTTCGGCGTGAGCCAGCGCGCGATGGTGACCTTTAAAAACGTTTCATCGGTGATGGGAACAAGCTCTTGAACCGAACCCTTGCCGAAAGTTTTTTCACCCACCAAAACGGCTTTGCCGTGTTCTTTTAAAGCGCCGGCCAAAATTTCCGAAGCCGAAGCCGACCCCTCGTTCACAAGAATTACCGTGGGAATATTTTGAAGCGCGCCGTATCCTTTGCTCCGATAAAGTATTTCCCGTCCGTCGCTGAATTTTTCCTTGGCTACCACCTTGCCCATCGGCAGCCACCAGCTGGCGATATCCACCGCCACTTCAAGATAACCGCCCGGATTAGAGCGAAGGTCCAAAATAAGCTTGTTTTTTTCGGAAAGCTCCATTTCTCTCAATGCCTTACGGAAAGCGATTAACGCGTTCTCATTGAAATTAAAAAGGCGGATAACAAAAATTTCTTTTCCCGCGGCTGCGTATTTTTCTTTATTGTCTTCCTGCGAAATTCCGTTTGTTTCAATGACCGGAATTTCTATCCGGTCTCTGACAACGCTTATTTCTCTGGTTTTTTCTTCTCCTTTTCTGATGATGGTTAGAATCACTTTCGTGCCTTTCGTCCCTCTGATCAGCCGAACCGCTTCATCAAGCGTCATATCCATTGTCGGTTTCTCGTCTATTTTCAGAATTATGTCTCCGGTTTTTATCCCCGCCCGCTGCGCCGGCGTTCCTTTCAAAGGCGCGATAACCGTTAAAGCGTTGTTTTTGATTCCTATTTCCATTCCCACTCCTTCAAAATCACCCTTGATTTGGCTTTCAAACATTTTCTTTTCTTCCGGCGGAAAAAAAACCGTGTAAGGATCCCCCAGCGATTTAGCCAGTCCTTCAATCGCTCCCCACAGCATTTCTTGCCGGGGAAGGCCGTCGTTTGAAACATATTTTTCTTCAATCGCGTTCCAGGTTTTCCAGAGCGGTTCAAAATCTATCGGCGCCGCGGCCGGAGAACTAATTTGAGAATTTTTATTTACAACCGTTAATACTTTTTCCATTGCCGGCCTCCGATTATAGCCGAAATAAGCGCCGCTTGAGAAAATCAGAACCATTAATAGAAAAACCGCCGCGAAAAAAGCTATTTTCTTAATAAAAATTTTATTGGGAGTTGTCTGAGACATCCAGATTATTATATAATAAACCGATGAAATTCTACAACACCCTGACCGGAAAAAAAGAAGAATTCAAGCCGCTTAAAAAAAATTCCGTCCGCCTTTATGCTTGCGGGCCGACGGTTTATGATTACGCCCATCTCGGGAATTTGCGCACCTATATTTTTGAAGATATTTTAAAACGCGCGCTTATTTCAAACGGCTATCGGATAAAACACGTGATGAATATCACCGATGTCGGCCATTTGACTTCCGACGCCGACGAAGGAGAAGACAAAATGACCAAAGCCCTTCGCCGCGAAGGTAAACCATTGACGATGGAAGCGATGAAAAAACTGGCTGATTTTTACGCCGAAAAATTCAAAGAAGACATCGCCGAATTAAATATTTTGCCGCCGGACATTTGGTGCGCCGCTTCAAAACACGTTAAGGAACAGATAAATCTTATAAAACGGCTGGAAAACGGCGGTTATGCTTATTTAACAAGCGACGGCGTTTATTTCAATGTCGCCAAATTCAAAAACTACGGCAAGCTGGTCCGGCTTCGGCAGTCCCGCCCCGCAACGGCGGGGCGGGACGAAAACCAGCCGCGCGTTATTAATCCGGAAAAGAAAAATCCGCGCGATTTCGCGCTGTGGAAATTCAACGAGAAACTCGGCTGGAAAAGCCCTTGGGGCAAAGGTTTTCCCGGCTGGCACATTGAATGTTCGGCGATGGCGATAAAATATTTGGGCGAAAATTTTGACATCCATTGCGGAGGAATTGATCACATTCCCGTCCATCACACCAATGAGATCGCTCAAGTTGAAGCCGCGACCGGAAAAAAATTCGTCAATTACTGGCTGCACGGGAATTTTTTGACTTTAAAAGGGGCGCGCATGGGAAAATCAAAAGGCAATTTTTTAAATTTGGCGGAAATTAAAAAAAAGGGATTTCATCCTTTGGATTACCGTTATCTTGTTTTAACCGCGCATTATCGCTCTCCCCTGCTCTTTAGTTTAGAAAGTTTAAAAGCGGCTAAAGCCGCCCGCGAACGCTTAAATAATTTGCTTGAAAGCCGTCCAGCTTCCAAATTGGTTAAAAATCAAAATCTTAGGTTCAGAAAAGCATTTTTTAACGCTATTAACGATGATTTGAATACTCCCAAGGCGCTGGCTGTTTTATGGGAAAATATAAATTCTCTTTGTTTGGGCGATTTTTTGGGGGTTGACCGTGTTTTTGGTTTGGGACTTGATAAAATAAAGAAAAATAGGATACCCACCAAAATCGCGGCTTTGGCCGGGAAACGCGAAGAATTCAGGCGAGAAAAAAAATGGAAAGAAGCGGACAGATTGCGGCAAGAATTGGCTTCTTTCGGCTGGCAAGTGGAAGACACGCCGTCCGGCCCGCGCCTTAAAAAATAATTATTTGAGAGTTTTCTTTTATTCTGTTATTATTTTAAAATGGCCTCTAAAAAATATTCTCCGTCATCTCTTAAAATGCCGCCTCAAAATCTGGAAGCGGAAATGTCCGTTTTAGGCGCTCTAATGGTTGACCAAAAAGCGATTATTAAAATCGTTGATGCTTTAACGGCGGAAGATTTTTATCATCCTTCCCATCGGAAAATTTTTGAGGCGATGCTTGATCTTTTTAAAAAAAATGATCCGGTGGATTTGCTTTCCGTTTCCGCGCGCCTAAAGGAAAAAAATAATCTGGAAGAAATCGGAGGGAATTCTTGCCTCGCCGAATTGGTCAATTCCGTTCCAACCGCTTCCAATATTGAGCATTACGCCGACATTGTCAGAAAAAAATCAGTTCTCCGAAATTTAATTGAAGCTTCTTCCCATATTTCCCAGCTCGGCTATCAGGAAGAAGAAGACGTGGATACGATTTTAGACAGCGCGGAAAAAAAGATTTTCAGCATTTCCCAGCGGTCTCTCCGGCAGAATTTCTTTTCCGTAAAATCCGCTTTGGCGCAAGCCTGGGAACGGATTGAAGATTTGCATAAAAATAAAGGGAAACTGCGCGGCGTTCGCACCGGTTTCAGAGAATTGGACGGCATTCTTTCGGGACTTCAAAAATCGGATCTGATTGTTCTGGCGGCGCGCCCCTCGATAGGCAAAACGGCTCTGGCTTTGGATATCGCCCGCAGCGTGGCGATCAATGAAAAATTGCCGGTCGGCCTTTTTAGTTTGGAAATGTCCATTGAACAGCTTACGGATCGTTTTATTTCCGCCGAAGCGCGCGTGGATCTTCATAAGCTCCGCACCGGCCGGCTTTCCGAAGAAAACGGAGATTTTACCAATATCCAGCACGCCCTGGGAAAGCTTTCCGGCGCGCCGATTTACGTTGACGATGAAGGATCAAATACCATTTTACAGATGAGAGCAATGGCCAGGCGACTTCAAGCCGAACACGGCCTCGGACTTTTGGTGGTTGATTATCTTCAAATGATCCATCCCCAGCGCGGAGTCATAGATAATATGGTCCAGCATATCACCGAAGTTTCCCGTTCTTTAAAAGCTTTGGCGCGCGAACTAAACGTGCCGGTTTTAGCTTTAGCCCAGCTTTCACGGGCCGTTGAACAACGCCATCCTCCGATTCCCCGTTTGGCCGATCTTCGCGATTCCGGGTCCATTGAACAGGATGCCGACGTCGTAATGTTCATCTATCGGGAAGATCGTTACAAAGAAGACAGCGAAAAGCAAAATCAGGCCGACATTACCGTGGCTAAACACCGAAACGGGCCTTTGGGAAAAATTAAACTTTATTTTAACCAAAACATCGCCAGTTTTTCCGATCTAGAAAACACCGCCAATTATTCTGAAATTTTTTAACAGCAACCTGGCTATGCGATAGCCAGGTAAGTAAAAATGAGCAATCACTTAAAAAAATTAGCTTTGCTTTTTGAACGGTTGCCCGGCATCGGGCCCCGTCAAGCCGGACGTTTCGCTTATTCGCTTTTGGATGAAAAAGAAGAAGCGTTGAAAGAAATGTCCGCCGCGCTTTCGGCTTTAAAAACAAAAGTAAAAAGATGCGCGGAATGTTTCAGGGCTTTTGACCTTGCCGAAAACAGATTAAAAGAAAAGAATATCTGCCTTGCTTGCCTGACTCACCGTTCTCCGGCCTCTATTCTGATAGTGGAAAAAGACACCGATCTTGAGAATATAGAAAAACTGGGAATTTATGACGGCCGATTTTGCGTTTTAGGAGGGGTTATTTCTCCTTTTAACAACGGCGTTGATAAAATCCGCCTTCACGCGCTTTATCGCCTGATCAGCGGCTCCCCTTCTTTAAAAGAAATAATCATCGCCACTTCCGCGACCAGCGAAGGAGACGCCACTGCTTCTTATTTGGAAAAAATTTTGGAAGAGTTCACGAAAGCCGGAAAAATTAAAATCAGCCGGCTGGGACGCGGACTTTCCACCGGTTCCTATTTGGAATTTTCCGATCGCGACACCCTTAAAAATGCCTTGAACAACAGAAAATAAATAT
>JBBTTT010000074.1:0-11002 GCA_038064095.1 Patescibacteria group bacterium
AAAAAATATTCAAAAGGCCGAAAAACTGGTTGCCGGCAAAAAAAGATTTTAAGCGCAAAACATCAACCCCGGGGATGGGAATGGCCGCCCCCACCCTGAATACCGCCAAAATACCCAAAATAAAAAGTATTTTTTTTCTAAGATCCGGATTTTTAAAAATAAGACGCAGTTTACTCCACATTGCCTCCGCTTTTTTTTATTTTTTTTCGGGCTGATTCGGAAATCTGGCAATCTTCAACTAAAATTTTTTTATCCAATTCGCCCGCGCCTAAAATTTTAACCGCCGGCATTCTGCCCGATTTTAATTTTAAAAGGCCTTTTTCCATTAAAGTTTTGGGCGTTACTTTGTCGCCGTCCTTAAAATATGCGGAAAAATCTCCGATATTTATCGCTTTCGGCTTTTCTCTAATCGCTTTAAAACGATAGCCGCGTTTTTTCGGCAGTTTTTTTATGGTATCCCTTATTTCGGGTCGAAGCCGATGGCCGGCTCGCGCCTTTTGGCCTTTAATTCCCCGGCCGGAATAACTGCCGCGCTTTCCGCCGCGGCCAATGCGTTTCTTAAACTTTTTTTTAATTGTCGGTTTAACTTCATGTAATTGCATAATAAACGCAAAATTAAAATTAAATTTTTAATTTCTTAATGGCTTCCATTGTCGCTTTCGCGTTATTGATTTTGTTTTTAGTGCAAGACAAAATCTTGGTCGTGGCGTTTTTGACTCCGGCCAATTCCAGAATAACGCGGGCGGAACTGCCCGCGGTCAAACCTTTCCCCGCGGGAGCGGGGCGCAAAAGCACTTTAGCCGCGCCGTATTTTCCGATAGAATCGCAGGGCAAAGAACTATTTCCGGTAATCGGCACTTTAATCAAATTTTTTTTAGCGATTCTGACCGCTTTATCAATAGCCATCGTCGTGTCGGCCCCCTTGCCAGTGCCGATGCCGACCCGCCCGTTGCGATCGCCCACCACTAAAGTAGCCCGAAAATTAAAACGCCGGCCGCCGGCTGTCACGCGCGCCACGCGCCTTAAATCAATAAGCCGCTGTTCAAATTCGGCGCCTTTCTCTTCGCGTTTCGGCGCCAGTCTTCTTTTATCTTTTTCTCCTGCCGTAAAAATCATAAAATCAATTAAAAATCTAAACCTCCTTCACGCGCTCCTTCCGCCGCGGCTTTAACCCGGCCGTGATAAAGGAATCCGCCCCGGTCAAAAACGACTTTTTTCACGCCGGCTTTCAAGGCAAGCTCCGCGATTTTTTTGCCGAAACGGCGAGCTTTTTCGGTTTTGGTTTCTTTTTTTTCGCTCTTTAACTTCCCTTTTTTCAAAAAATCACCCATTCCTAAAAGGGTCTTCCGCTCTTCATCATTTATAAGCTGTAAAAATATGTGCTTATTTGACCTGAAAACGGAAAGGCGCGGGCAACCGGCCGTGCCCCTGACTTTTGCCCGGATTCGCTTATGGCGATGTTTTCGTTTTTGATGTTTCGTATTCATAAAATTTAATTTTTAGGCGGCAGCCACCGCCGCCTTTTTACCGGCCTTTCTTCTTACTATTTCGCCTTCATAACGAATGCCTTTCCCCTTGTAAGGTTCCGCCTTTTTCAAGGCTCTGATGCTGGCCGCCGTTTGCCCCACCAATTCCTTGTCAGTTCCGGAAACGACAATCTTATTTTTTTCTACTTTAAAGTCCACGCCGACCGGCTTTTTAATTTCAATCGGATGAGAAAAGCCGAGACTCAAAATAAGTTTGTCTCCTTCCAGCTTAACCCGATAACCCACGCCCTCAATCTCCAATTTCTTCTCAAATCCCCTCATCACGCCTTCAATCATATTTTTAATATGAGAGCCATAAGTCCCCCAAAGCGCCGAAGAATTCTTCGTCTTCTTATCAATCCGTAAATTTATTTTCCCGTCAGCCGATTCTATTCTTATTTCTTTCAGAAAATCGCGCGCTAATTCTCCTTTGGGGCCTTTGACCCTGACTTCGCCGTCTTTAATCGTTACGATCACGCCTTCCGGAATTTTTATTGGATTTTTTCCTATTCTGCTCATAAATTACCAAATTTCAAAAAATATTTCTCCGCCTATTTTTTTTCGGCGCGCTTCTTTATCCGTCATCATCCCCTTGGAAGTGGAAACCACCGCCAATCCCGCCCCCCGTTTTATCGGACGAAGCATTGCCGCCGGCCGATAAATTCGCTTGGAAAGCTTGGAAACGCGCCTTAAGCCGGAAATCCGGCCTTGTCCCTCTTTGTCATACAATAAGGAAACATTAATTATTTTATTATTTTTTTTGCCTTTTTTGGAAAAATCTTTTAGAAAACCGCTGGTTTGCAAAATCTTGGCGATTTCCATTTTTAATTTTGAATAAGGAATATTCGCGCTTTCCTTTTTTACGGCTTGCGCGTTCTTAATCCTTATTAACATATCAGAAATTTGATCCGTCATTTTTACCAACTTGATTTTGTAATGCCCGGAATCAGCCCTTCATTGGCCAGTTCCCTGAAACAAATTCGGCAAAGGTTAAAATCCCTCATAAACCCGCGTTTGCGGCCGCAGCGAAAACAGCGGCGCGTGGCGCGGCTTGAATATTTCGGTTTCTTTTTCGATCTGGCGACGACTGATGTTTTGGCCATACTAATTAGTTTGTTAACTTTATAACTTAATGAACTTTTATTTAGCGAACGGCACGCCCATTAATTTGAATAATTCCAGCGCTTCTTCGCGGCTTTTGGCGTTAGTCACGAAAGTGATTTCCAATCCGAAAATATTTTTTACGTCTTCTCCGATCATCTCGGGGAACAAAATATTTTCCCGGATGCCGATGCTTAAATTTCCTCCTTGATCCACGGACTTTTGATCAACGCCTCTAAAATCGCGCGTCCGGGGAATGGTGAAATTCACCGTCTTCTCAAAAAAGTCATTCATTCTTTTCCCCCGCAAAGTGACGGCATAACCGACCGGCATTCCTTTTCTGGTCTTGAAAGACGCAATCGCTTGCTTGGCGCCTTTCTCCGCAACCCGCTGGCCGACTATTGCCTCCAAATGTTTCCTGATTTCTTCTTTTTGCTTGTCTTCATGATACCTTCCGATGCCGGCGTTAACCGCCATTTTCACCAAACGCGGCACGGCTAATTCGTTTTTATATCCAAATTTTTTTTTCATCTCCGAAACAATTTGTTTTCTGTTTTTTTCTTTTAAAATCATAAAAAATTATATTTCCGCGCCGCATTTCTTGCAAACCCTCTCTTTTAATCCATTATCCAGAATTTTAAAGGCCCGCCGGGTCGGCTTGCCGCAACGTGGACATTTAAGCATTAAATTGGAGGTAAAAATCGGCATTGAAATTTGAATGATGCTGCCTTTTTCTCCCGCGCGGCGGGGGCGGCGATGTTTCTTTACCATATTCATCCCTTCAACGACCGCCTTATCCAAACGGGGAATCAATTTTAAAATCTTTCCGGATTTTCCCCGATCTTTTCCTGAAAGTATAAAAACCGTATCGTTTTTTTTTAATCCTTTCATTGTAATTTTATTAAATTACTTCCGGCGCCAAAGAAATAATTTTGGTAAAACCCCGTTCGCGCAATTCCCGGGGAATCGGCCCGAAAATCCGCCCCCCCTTCGGCTCTTTGCCGTCCACGATCACCACGGAATTATCGTCAAATCTCAAATAAGAGCCGTCTTTCCTTCTGAAAGGCGCTCTTTGGCGCACCACCACGGCTTTCAGCACTTCTTTTTTTTTGACCAATTTTCTCGGTTCGGCTATTTTAACGGAAACAACGACAATGTCGCCCAAACGCGCGTAGCGGCGGCGCGTTCCGCCGAGCACCTTAATGCATTGAACCAATTTGGCGCCCGAATTATCCGCAACGCTCAGCATTGACCGAAGTTGAATCATATCACTCTGAATTTTTTATCCCGAGAAAGAGGACGGCATTCTTCAATCGCCACCTTGTCTCCGACCTTGCGCTCATTTTTTTCGTCATGGGCCTTATAACGCTTGGTGATTCTCATATACTTTCCGTAGCGGGGATGTTTGACATACCGCTCCACCGCCACCACGATTGTTTTTTTCATTGCCGCGGACACCACTTTCCCTTTTAAAATTTTCTTTATCTTAATGGTTTTTTCTGTATTATTTTCCATAATAATTTTAACTTGGAGACTTAGTCTCCAAGTTCAACAACGTTAAAAGACGGGCGATATTTTTCCTTATCATCCGGGCTTCTTTTAAATTTTTTACTTTGCCCGCCGCCACGTTAAACCTGAATTGTAGCAGGTTGGCTCTTTCTTTGTCCAGCAAAAACATCAATTCATCTTTTGATTTGGCGGCAAGTTCTTTTGTTTTTAACCCGCTAGAAGTTGTCATATTATCCCTCTGGCTATAAATTTCGTTCTAACGGGCAGCTTGGCGCCGGCTTTCCTTAAAGCCTCGCGGGCTTCGCTTTCCAAAATACCGTCCACTTCAAAAAGAACCTGCCCGGGCTGGACAACCGCCACGTAACCGACGGGATCGCCTTTACCTTTACCCATTCCCACTTCCGGCGGTTTTTGGGTAAGAGGCTTGTCGGGAAAAATACGAATCCACATTTTTCCGCCTTTTTGAATATAACGAGAAATGGTTTTTCTGGCCGCCTCAATCTGGCGGGAAGAAATCTCGTCGGAATTTTCGGTTTTCAAGCCGAAACTGCCGAAAGCCACGGTGGTTCCGCGAGTGGCGATTTTACGGGAAAAATTTCTCCCCCTCTGCCATTTTCTATGCTTAACTTTTTTTGGAAACAGCATATTATTTTTCAAAAATTTCTCCCCGATAAATCCAGACTTTTATTCCGATATCGCCGTAAGGCAAATGGGCTTTTTCTCTCGCGAAATCAATATCCGCTCTTAACGTTTGAAGGGGAATCCGTCCTTGATGCAGCCACTCATAGCGCCCCATTTCCGACCCTCCCAATCTGCCTTGAAGCGCCACTTTCACTCCTTTAACTATTTTAGAAGCCATCGCCCGTTCAACCGCCTGTTTCAGCACCCGCCTGAAAGGAAGACGCTTTTCCAAACTTTCCGCCATCATTTGAGCGATAATCCTGGCGTGAGATTCGGGCGACTTCACTTCTTCCACGGCCACTTTTATGTTTTTAAATATATTCAAATTCAGTTTGTTTATTTTTTTTACCACTTCTTTTTTCAGTTTTTCTATTCCTTCGCCGCCGCGGCCGATAATCATTCCGGGGCGCGAAGTTTTAATTTTTAAATTGAAAGAATCGGAAGAACATTCAATTTCCATGTCTTCCACATACATCCCGCGCAGCCGTTTCTCCAGCCATTCCCGGATAATGACGCTGACTTTTAAAAAATCGCGATATTGTTTGACGCGCGGCCAGCGCGACCGCCAATCGCGAATACTTTGCAATCTGAATGAATAAGGATGAACGGTGTGAGTCATAGTGTTTTAGTTTTTCGCCTTATTTTCCTGCTCGGAAAGAACAAGAGAAATATGGCTGGTTTTTTTTCTGATCATAGCGGCTCGGCCAAACGCCCGCGGCCGAAAACGTTTAAGCATCGGACCCTGATCAACCTTGATTTCTTTGACATAAAGACGGCTTTCGTCTTTAATTCCGAAATTATTTCGGGCGTTAGCCAAGGCTGATTCAAGAATCTTTTTTAAGGGCTGGGCCGCTCTTTTATTCAAAAATATCAGCTGTTTTATCGCTTTTTGGACTTTTTGATTCCGCACCAAATCCGCCGCTAATCTGGCTTTGCGGGGAGAAATGCGCAAATAATTAAGTTTTGCTTTAATATCCGCCATAAAATACAATTAGCTTTTTTCGGCTTTAGCCTTTTCCATCTCCGCTTGTTTGGCTTTGGCTTCCAATTCTTTTTGAATCTTGCCTCCGTGCCTGGTGAATTTTCGCGTTAAACTGAATTCTCCCAAACGGTGCCCGACCATTTCTTCTTTTGCCGCCACTTCAATAAAATTTTTTCCGTTATGCACCAAAAAAACATGTCCGACCATTTCCGGCGAAATCACGGAACGGCGCGCCCATGTCTTAATCGCGATGCCTCGGCCGGTCTTCATCGTCTTCTTCAATAATTTTTCGTCCACGTAAGGACCTTTTTTGCTTGATCTTGTCATAAATTTGTTTTATCTTCTCTTTTTCTTTTCCCTTCTTTGTAAGATAAAAATGTCTGAATATTTTTTCACTTTTCTGGTTTTTACTCCTCGGGTGCCCTTGCCCCACCTGTTTTTCGGCCGGCGCGTGCCGCGCAGCGCCCGGCCTTCGCCTCCGCCGTAAGGATGGTCGCACGGGTTCATCGCCGAACCCCTGACCGTCGGCCTTATCCCCAGCCAGCGGGAGCGCCCCGCTTTGCCGATGACCGTCAAATTATGCTGTGGATTGGAAACTTGGCCGATACTGGCCCAAGAAAAAGAATCAATTTTTCTTATCTCGCGGGACGGCAGTTTTATCTGGGTTTTTCCTTCGTCATGCGCCAAAACCACCGCGCTGCTTCCGGCCGAACGCACCAGCCGTGCCTCCGTTTTCGGCTTCAATTCAATGTTATAAACCGGCGTGCCTACCGGTATGTTTTTTAAAGGAAGTCTGTTGCCCGGAACGATATCCGCTTTCTCCGAGATCATAATTTCCTTCCCGACCGTTAAACCGTCGGGCACCACCATATAACGTTTTTCGCCGTCCCGAAAAAAAACCAAAGCAATGAAAGCGCTGCGATTGGGATCGTATTCTATGCCGGCAATCCGTCCGGGAATGTCTTTTTTGTCAAATTTAAAATCAACCATCCGCCAAAGCCGCTTGTGGCCGCCGCCTTTATGGTAAACAGTGATCCTTCCTTTATTGTTTCGTCCAGCCGCGCGCCGAAAACCGCCGGTCAAACTTTTTTCCGCTTTCTTGCCGCTTAAAAATCGGCGGTAATTTATTCCAGTAATATGCCTTCGGGAAGGAGTGAATGGTTTGTACTGTTTTAGATCCATAAAAAATTACACGAATTCTATTTTATCATCTTCCTTTAAAATTACCAGAGCTTTTTTATGGCCGGTCCGGCGGCCGGAAACGCCTCGGCTGAATTTAATTTTGCAATGTTTCGGCAAAATTCTTACCTTCTTAACTTTAACCCCGTAAAGCTCTTCTACCGCTTTCTTGACAAGCGGCTTATTGGCGTCATCCCTGACTTTAAAAACATAATGCCCTCCGGTTGATTTTCCTCTTCTTAATTCTTCGCTTAAATAAGCGCTTTTTTCGGTAAGATGGGGAGAAAAAATTACGGCCTGGGCCAACTTTGATTCTTTAAGTTTGGCGGCCGCTTTCAGGTCGCTGTCCTTGGGGGGTAGTGAAGCATTAGCTCTGCTGCCCCCCTTGCCGGAAACCGCGTTTTTGACGCGGTCCGCCCCGCCTTGGCGGGGCTCCGTCAATTTTTCTTTCCGCTTTTTTTCAAATCTTTTTCCTTCCTTTTTTCTTTTAAAAACGTCAAACAAACCCATAAAAAAATAATTTATTTAATGAATCTTTCGCTGATAACTTTTATTGTTTCTTTCGGTATTAACAGATATTTATAAGACAATAAGTTCAGCGCGTTTATATTCCGCGCTTCCCGCGCGTCAACTTGCGGCAAATTTCTTATCGCTCTCGCGAGATCGTTCGCCGGCTCGGCCAAAAGCGTCAAAGTCCGGCCGCCCCGTTCTCCCAACTTTTCAAAGCCTTTTATTTTTTTTAAGGCGGAAAAAAGATTGCGCGCTTCTTTGGTTTTAGCTTCCTTGAACTTTAAATCATTTAAAAAAATAATCTCTTTATCCGCTGCTTTTTTGGAAAAAGAAACCAAAAGAGCTTTGTTTTTCATTTTTTTATTTATTTTCTTATCATAAATTTTTTCCTTGATCGGACCATGGGTAACGCCGCCTCCAATCCAAAGAGGAGAACGAATGGAGCCGTGGCGGGCCCGGCCCGTGCCTTTTTGCCGCCAGGGTTTTTTGCCGCCGCCCCGCACTTCTCCCCGTCCCTTGCTGTGGGCGGTGCCGGCGCGCCGATTGGCCATTAACGAAACAATCACCTGGTGGACCAAATCAGGATTCCAAGACAAACCGAAAATATTTTCCGGAACGTCAATCACCCCTTCTTTTTCCCCTTTTTGATTGTATAATTCAGCTTTCATTTTAAACTTTATAACTTGATGAACTTTATAACTTCATTATCTCCACCAATCCTTCTTTGGCTCCCGGCACCGCGCCGGAAACAACCAACAGATTATTTTTTTCGTCTATTTTTATAATTTTTAGACCCTTCACCGTCACCCGATTGCCGCCCATCCGTCCGGGCATTCGCATGCCTTTGATAACGCGGCCTCCGGCGCGGCCGCCTCCGCCGATTGAACCGGCCTCCCGTTCCGAATGTTTTTGTCCGTGCGTGCGGGGACCGCCATGAAAACCGTGCCTTTTTACCACCCCCTGAAATCCCCGGCCCTTGACCGTTCCGGACACCTGCACTTTATCGCCTTCTTTAAAAACCGACGCGTCAATAACATCTCCTAATTTGTATTTAGATTCATCAGCGACTCTAAATTCCCTCAGCCACCTTAAATTAAGATTTATTGTGATTTTCTTAAGATGTCCTTTCTGCGGTTTTTTTATATTTTTATCTTTTTTCTCTCCAAAACCAAGCTGGACCGCCGAATATCCGTCTTTTTCCTTGCTTTTAACTTGCGTCACCAAAGCCGGACCGGCCTTCACCAAAGTAACCGGAATAACATTGCCCGCTTCGTCAAAAACTTGCGTTATATTTTTTTTTATTCCTAAAATAAAAGCCATATTTATATTTATTCCTAATAAAAAATCCCCCGCCATGGCGGGGGATTTTTTAAATAACCCGCAAAATATCAAACTACATCATTTTAATCTCTATATCCATTCCGGCCGGCAGATTCAAATCCGTCAAAGCGCTGACGATCTTGGCAGAAGGATTCACAATATCAACCATCCTTTTGTGCACTCTCATTTCAAACTGTTCCCGGGCGTTTTTGTGCACGAAAGTGGAACGATTAACCGTGTATTTTCTTATTTCCGTCGGCAAAGGCACCGGACCGACGACTTCCGCTCCGTAACGGAGCGCGGCGTCCATAATCTGCTTTACGCCTTTATCCAAAATTTTATGGTCGTAAGCCCTTATCCGAATGCGCAGTTTCTGATAAACCACCTCGTTTTTTTTAGCCGCCGCTTTTACCATTTTAAAATTTTTTATTCAAGAACTTAAACTTAATCTTAATCGTTATTTTCCTTATTTGATGATTTTCGTCACCACGCCCGCGCCGACAGTATGCCCGCCCTCGCGGATGGCAAACCTCTGTTTTTCTTCCAAAGCCACCGGTGCGATTAATTTAATAATCAAATTAACCGTATCTCCCGGCATCACCATTTCCGTGCCTTGAGGCAGAGCGGCTTCGCCGGTAACATCGGTGGTTCTAATGTAAAATTGGGGTTTGTAGCCGCTGAAAAACGGAGTGTGGCGGCCGCCTTCTTCTTTGGTTAAAATATAGACTTCAGCTTCAAATTCAGTGTGGGGAGTGATTGTTTTAGGATGGGCCAAAACCTGTCCCCGCTCCACTTCTTCTTTTTTAAGACCGCGGATAAGAATACCGGCATTATCTCCCGCGATTCCTTCGTCAAGAGATTTATTGAACATTTCTATTCCGGTAACAATGGTTTTTTTAGTGTCGCGAAGGCCGACAATTTCCACTTCTTCGTCTATTTTAACCTTGCCTCTTTCAATCCGACCGGTAACCACCGTGCCTCTTCCTTCAATGGAGAAAATGTCTTCCACCGGCATCAAAAACGGCTTGTCAATTTCACGCGCCGGCTCCGGAATATACTCGTCAAGCTGTTTAACCAACTCTAAAATCGGCTTAACCGCTTCATCGTCAATGGATTTTGCTTCCAGCGCCTTGAGCGCCGAACCTCTGATAATCGGAGTCTTGCTCCCGGGATATTCATACTTATTTAAAAGTTCCCTGATTTCCGCTTCCACCAAATCAACCAACTCGGGATCATCCACCATATCCACCTTGTTCAGAAAAACAACGATCGCCGGCACGCCGACTTGGCGCGCCAAAAGAATATGCTCTCTGGTTTGGGGCATTGGGCCGTCCACGGCCGAAACTACGAGCACCGCGCCGTCCATCTGGGCCGCGCCGGTAATCATATTTTTGATGTAGTCCGCGTGTCCGGGCGCATCAATGTGAGCGTAGTGCCTTTTCTGCGTCTCATATTCCGAATGATGAAGAGAAATGGTAATGCCTCTCTGCCTTTCCTCCGGCGCGTTGTCAATATCTTCCACTTTCTCCAGTTTCACCTTATTGCCGGCTAAATTAAGGACATTTAAAATCGCCGCGGTCAGAGTAGTCTTGCCGTGGTCCACGTGCCCGATCGTGCCGACGTTAAGATGGGGTTTTGTTCTTTCAAATTTTTCCGCCATATTTTTATTTATTTATTTAATAATTAACTTTTATAATAACAAACTAAAAATGGCTAGTAAAGCCAAGTTATTCAAATACTAATAAATCGCTAAAAAATTGTCAAATTCAACAAAAATATGGGACACAAATTTATATAAATAAAAAACGATTTGTTCAGAAAATGAACAAACCGCTTTTAATTTTTAATTGCTATTTGGCAAGGACAAGTGAACGGATATAAGAGACTGTGCCCCTTATTTCCTCATTTTTCAAACTCTTCTCAAAAGCAGGCATCTTGTTTAATCCTTTAACAATTATGGATACAAGGTCTTCATCCGCCTTATCAAGAGTCGCTTTGTCAACAAGATTAAGGAGCGGCGCCTCCACTTTAAGCATCTTTACCATCGCCGCATTCCCTTTTCCGTCTTTGCCGTGGCACGAGGCGCACTTTTTATCATAAATCTTTTTCTCATCTTTCGCGTAAGCCGATGAAAAGAAAAAGGCAAATATTATCAAGCACAAAATAATTAATTTTGATTTTTCTCTTTTCATAA
>JBBTTT010000075.1:0-1371 GCA_038064095.1 Patescibacteria group bacterium
GATCGTCCTTATGAAAACCGAGCTTCGCGGCGAGAACGAGCATTGCCGCTTCAGTCGGGTCGCCGGCAATGCGCCATACTTTTTCTTCTTCCGAAAACATTACGCGGGCGTTTGCGCAAAAAGCGGCGATCTTCCCCGTGAAAAGAAGTTCCGGGTGATTAACCGAATCAACCGCGTTCCCGTTTAATTTAATTTCTCCCTTCGGTTCATAGCCGACGCCGCTGATCTCAAAAAATTTTCCATCCGCGCTCGCTCTGCCGTTCGGTAAATACACTTTCTGAATTACCATCTCGTTTTTTGTGATCGTGCCTGTTTTATCCACGGCGATAACGCGGACTTGTCCCAACGCTTCCACGGCCTGAAGTTTTTTCACTAAGGCATTATGTTTAGACATTCTCCACACGCCGGTTGCGAGCACAAGCGTTACCACAATCGGCAATCCTTCGGGAATAATTGAAACAGAAAGAGAAACCACCGTGGCGAACATTTCTTTTACTGATTTTCCCGAAATAACGCCAAACAGAAATAACAAAGCGCTCGTGCTTGCAACGGTAATAATGATAAGCCGTGAAAGATAACGGATGTTTTTTTTAAGAGGAATTTCAGTGTCAATCGCCGCGATCTGTTGAGAAATTTTGCCGATAACAGTTTCAAGACCAGTCGCCACCACGATTGCCCTGCCGTTTCCGGCGAGAATGTGCGTGCCCTTAAATATCATATTTTTCTGCTCCGCGGTTGTAAGATCAGCCCCCTCCAAAGTATCGGCAATTTTGTGCACCGGCTCTGATTCTCCAGTCAGAGCTGCCTCGTCAACTTTAAGATTTGCCGCGGCAATAACCCGCGCGTCCGCCGGCACTCGCTCGCCTTCTTGGAGGATGATAATGTCTCCGGGCACCACTTCGCTGTCGGGGATAATGAGCTCTTTTCCGTCGCGGAGGACGGTCGCTTTCGTCTCTACGAATTTTTTGAGCGCAAGAAGCGTGTTTTGCGCCCTGCCTTCTTGAATTGTTCCGACGATGGCGTTGAAAATAAGTACGACAAAAATAATTGAGCCGTCTATAGTTTCTCCCATCGCAAAAACAATCAAGCTTGCCACGAAAAGAATGTAAATTAGCGGACTTTTGAACTGACGCAGAAAAATAACAAGAAAGCTGTCTGCTTTCTTTTCAGGTAGTTTGTTAAGCCCTGATTTCTTGAGACGTTTTTCTGCTTCTTCTTTCGTTAAGCCGTGTTCATGCGAATAAAACGCGTCAAGAATTTCTTGAGTTGTTTTGGTATGCCAGGAAAATTGTTGTGTCATTCGGGCTGCTGGGAATCGAACCCAGTCTACCTGCTCCCAAAGCAGGCGTACCACCATCATACGCCAGCCCG
>JBBTTT010000076.1:0-2863 GCA_038064095.1 Patescibacteria group bacterium
GATGCCGGCCATTTTCTGGAAACAAAATCGCGCGGCTTTAATTCTAAAATAATGATTTTGGGGCCGGATCATCACGGTTATGTCGGCCGCGCCGCGACCGCGGCGAAAATAATGGGAATTGAAAATTTTGAAATTATCATCACCCAAGCGATGCGGTTGATGAGCAAAGGCGAGGAAATGAAAATGTCAAAAAGAAGCGGCGAATTTATTACTTTTGAAGAATTGATAAAAGAAGTCGGGCTGGACGCCGCCAGATTTTTCTTTTTAACGCATTCGGCGGACACGCATATGGATTTTGACCTGGATTTGGCGAAAGAACATTCAATGAAAAATCCGGTTTATTATGTCCAGTACGCGGCTGTTCGTTGCCAAAGCATTTTACAAAAATCAAAATCTGTTCATTCCAATATTCTTAAGAATATTGGAATGAACTTTAAATTATTAAATACGCCCGAAGACATAAATTTAATGCGAATTTTGGCGAGGTTTCCGGAGATTGTTGAAGAAGCAGCCGGAAAATACAACCCCCAGATTTTAACGCGCTACGCGGCGGACTTGGCGCGCGTTTTTCATAATTTTTACGAAAAAGAAAGGATTATCGGCGAAGAAAAAAATTTAATGTTGGCGCGTTTGGCTTTAATTCAAGCGACCCTGATAATTTTTAGAAATCTCTTCGCGCTTTTAGGAATTAAATTGCCGAAGAAAATGTGATTGATTTTTTTGAACTTTTATTATAATCTATAATTTATTCGCAAATAAATAAAAGTTTTTTGAAAATTAAAAGGGAGGTGGATAATGAGTATCCGTTCATGGCTGCTACTAATAGCAATAGTTGTAAATTTGTTTAGTTTAGAATATTCTCGGCCATTTTATAGTATGTTCTTTTTTGTTTCAGTAATAAAATTAATTTTGGAATTTTGGGGTATTCTTGGGGAAAATAATAAAGATGCAAAGAAGAAACAAAGTTTCGGGTCTACGATGACATTCAGCTAATTATGATTGGTTGAATTTGATTTTAAAAAGTAAATATAAAAATAAAGAATAGACCGAAAAATACTTTTGTATTGAGTCGGTCTTTTTTATTTGAACTCAACTTCTTATTTTGCTAAAATAATAAAATGCCGGAAAGCCAGCCGCGGAAAAATTTTAATACCCGCCAAAATTTTGTTTCGCAAAATTTAAGCGGGCAAGTATCGGAATCCGAAGAAAAAATCCTGAAATTTTGGCAGGAGAATAAAATTTTTGAGAAATCGCTCGCCAAAAAATCGTCAAAAGGCGATTTTATTTTTTACGACGGCCCGCCTTTCGCCACGGGTCTGCCCCATTACGGCCATATTCTGGCGAGCATCATTAAAGACGCGGTGCCGCGATATAAAACAATGAGTGGCTGGCGGGTGCCGCGCAAATGGGGCTGGGATTGCCACGGTTTGCCGATTGAAAATTTAATTGAACAGGAACTTGGCTTAAAAACCAAAAAAGATATTGAAAAAATCGGTCTTGAAAAATTCAACCGCGCGGCCCGGGAGAGCGTTTTTCGCTATGCCGATGAATGGAAAAAAATCATTCCGCGCGTGGGCCGGTGGGTGGATATGGAAAATGATTATCGCACCATGGACGCCGCTTACACGGAATCCGTTTGGTGGGTTTTTAAGACGCTTTACGAAAAAGGCCTGATCTATGAGGGCTATAAATCAATGCATATCTGCCCGCGTTGCGAGACGACTTTGGCTAATTTTGAAGTGGCTCAAGGATATAAAGATATCGCTGATTTGGCGATAATCGTGAAATTTGAATTGGAAGAAGAGCCGGAGACTTTTGTTCCGGCCTGGACCACGACGGCTTGGACGCTTCCCGGAAATGCCGCGCTCGCGGTCAATCAAAACATTAAGTATCAAATAATAAGCATTAAAGGAGATAGCAATAAATATATTGTCGCCAAAGACAGAATTGGAGATGTTTTTAAAAATAAAGAGTATGAAGTAAAAAAAGAAATTAACGGTAAAGATTTAATCGGCAAAAAATATAAACCGCTTTTTGATTATTATGCGAATGATAAAAATTTAAAAAATTGCGAGAACGGCTGGAAAATTTACGGCGCGGATTTTGTCCAGACCGATGAAGGGACGGGTATCGTGCACATTGCGCCGGCTTTCGGCGAAGACGACATGGAATTGGGAAAAAAAGAAAATCTTCCTTTCATTCAGCATGTGGGGATGGACGGCTGTTTTAAAAAAGAAGTCAAAGACCCCGAAGCACACTACGGGGCAAGTTTTGCCGGTCGGCAGGTTAAGCCCAAAAATAATTCGCAGGCAACGGACATAGAAATTTTAAAATATCTCGCCGCGAAGAATTTAATATTCGCGAAAGAAAAGATTACTCATTCTTATCCGCATTGCTGGCGGTGCGAAACGCCGCTTTTGAATTATGCCGCTTCTTCGTGGTTCGTGAAAGTTACGGCGATTAAGGATAAACTTCTCAGAAACAACAAAAAAATCAACTGGATTCCGGCGCATTTGCGCGAGGGAAGATTCGGCAAATGGCTGGAAGGGGCGCGGGATTGGGCGATTTCCCGAAGCAGATTTTGGGGCGCGCCGATTCCGGTTTGGCGATGCCAAACGGAAACTTGCGGGCAAATTAAAGCGATTGGTTCTCTTGAAGAATTGAAAAAATATTCTAAAAAATCAGGCAATAAATATTTCGTGATGCGGCACGGCGAGTCCGAAGCCAATGTTAAAAAGGTTATTAACGGTAAAATTGAAAATAATCATTTTCATCTTACCGAAAAAGGAAGAAAAGAGGCGAGAAAAGCCGCCGAGACGCTGAAAGAAAAAAATATTAACCTGATTTTCGCTTCGGATTTTCT
>JBBTTT010000077.1:0-1682 GCA_038064095.1 Patescibacteria group bacterium
AAAACCGCGCTTTTTTTGAAAAAACACTGGCGCTGAACATTGAACGGATGATGAAAGAAAAAATAAAGGTGCGGCGTTTTTCCGGCCGTTTATTGGCGGAAGGCATTAATGATTTAAAACAAGCAAAAGAGATTTTAAGCCGTGTTTTTGGTATAAAATATTTCTCTTTTGCTAAAATCGCTCCGGCTGAAATTTCGGCTATCTCAGAGATAGCCGTTTCTTTTTTTCCCGCTTCACCCCGCTTAGCGGGGCAAGAAAGCGGATCCGCCTCAGGCGGAAAAAAACCTTATCCGGCGTCGTTCAGGATTACGGCTTCGCGGGCCGAAAAAAAATACCCCTTTACTTCGCAAGATTTAATGAACGAAGTCGGCGCTTTTGTCCGAAAAAAAACAGGGATTAGAGTTGATTTGAAAAAGCCGAAGCGCGTGATTTTTATAGAGGTGGCGGAAGATATGGCGTTTATTTACGACGAAAAATTTTCTGGACCGGGTGGCCTGCCGGTTGGAACCGCCGGTCGGGTGGCGGCGCTGGTTTCTTCGGGTTTTGATTCGCCGGTGGCCGCGCTGAAAATAATGAAACGGGGGGCTGAGCCGGTTTTAATCCATTTTCATTCTTATCCCCAAACTTCGCGTGAATCTTTGGAAAACGCGGAAAAACTGGCCGGTATTTTATCTCAATACAGTCCTCAACCTCTGAAATTGTATCTTATTCCATTTTTAGAAATTCAAAAAGCGATTGTTAAAAAATCGCCGGCCGCTTTTTTGACGATTATTTACCGGCGCTGGATGCTTAAAATTGCCGAGATGATTGCCAAAAAAATCGGCGCTAAAGCGCTGGTGACCGGCGATTCCATCGGCCAGGTGGCTTCCCAGACTTTGGATAACATAATGGTTGTTTCCGAAGCGGTCAATTTGCCGATCCTGCGGCCGCTCGCGGGCTATGATAAAGAAGAAATAATCGCGGAGGCGCGGCTCTGCGGTACTTATGAAATTTCCGCGCTTCCTTACGACGATTGCTGCAGTCTTTTCGCCGACGCTTCGCCCAAGACCCGCGCCAAAATAGAAGAAGTCCAAAAAATTGAAGCCCTGTTTAAAGATGAATTTGAAAATCTGGCTCAAAAAGCGTTGGCCGCGGCGGAAGAAAAATTGGCGGTTAAATCCTAAATCTTTTACACTTTGAATTACGAAAAGGCATTTCGTAATTCAAACTTTTACACATTTATCCACAGATACTTGTTTTTTTAAATATATTTAAGATTTATACTTAATTAATATGGCGAGAAAATCTCTTGGTAAAATCTTGCATAATGGAAAGTATTATTTATCTCTCAATTTAGCCGCGTCTCAATGCGGTTATCATAAAGAATATTTACGCCAACTGATTAGAGCCGGAAAACTTAATGGCGAGAGAATTAATGATCTATGGTTTATTGAAGAAGAGATTTTCGCAAAATTCCGCAAGGAAAATGTTTATTTTAATAATAATTATCAGTCTAACAACACAAACGCTCAAAATGATGAATTATTTCAAGAAATCAGAAACATTAAAAATGAACTGGCTAAGGTAAAATCAACAGCCGTCAAAACTCTGGCCGTTCTTTTGATTGTTTCAGCCGCCGGCTTTTTTGTTTTAAAAAACCCCGAATCAATTTACGCCAATTTCAGAGATTTCCGTAATTTCTC